>NZ_CP054139.1:3324253-3626458 GCF_013283875.1 Mucilaginibacter mali | reverse complement strand
GAAGAATTGTTATCGACCAACGAGGCACTGGCCGATAGTAAGCGCGTTATTGAAAAAAGTGAAAAACTTTTTAGCACCATTGCCGGGAATATCCCTGGTTCGCTGATATTGGTGGTAGACAAGGATCATAAACTTTTAGCCGCCGAAGGCGACCTGCTGGAACGATTTGGCTTCCAGGAAAATAATTTGGTAGGCAAAGTGGTAAAAGATGTGTCGCCCCCCGAACGTTATGAGGCCAGTAAACCCCTGTACGACCGCATGTTTACCGGTGAACAGATCAGGGTGGAACGCAAGGACTATGACGGATATGATTACCAGGTAGATTTTGTGCCACTGTTTGATGATGACAACGAAGTTTATGCCGGCCTGGTAATAGCGCAGGATATATCGGATATGAAGGGTGCCGAAGAACGCAGCGCCAAACTGGCATCGATAGTGGAATCATCAGACGATGCGATATTGAGTAAATCGCTGGAGGGTATTATCACCAGCTGGAACCGCGGCGCCCAGCGTATGTTTGGCTATACGGAAGCAGAAATGGTAGGGCAATCGATACTGAAACTGATACCCGAAGAGCGGCAGGACGAAGAACCGGTGATCCTCTCGAAACTGCGGAATGGTGAGCGGGTGGATCATTTTGAAACCAAACGTTTAACCAGCGATGGCCGGCAGATAGATGTATCGCTAACCATTTCGCCTATCCACGATGCTTCGGGCGCGGTAATTGGGATATCGAAAATTGCCCGGGATATTTCTGAGCAAAAGCTGGACGAACAACGCAAGAACGATTTTATTGGGATGGCCAGCCACGAGTTGAAAACGCCCTTAACTTCGCTTTCGGCCCTGATCCAGGTGTTGAATATGAAGCTGCACAATAATGAAGACGCCTTTGTTCCATCGGCATTAGAAAAAGCCAACACTCAGGTGCGTAAAATGAGCAGCATGATCAATGGCTTCCTGAATATATCAAGGCTGGAATCGGGTAAATTACAAATAGAAAAACGCCCGTTTGAACTGAACGCTCTGATTGATGAAATGATCGGTGAAATTAAACTGACCGTCGCGTCGCATACTTTTGTTTTTGAACCCCAGGGTGATTTGAAGGTTGATGCCGATCCGGATAAGATAGGGTCGGTAATATCCAACTTGCTCTCAAACGCGGTAAAATATTCGCCTAAGGGCAAACTGGTAACTGTGAGTGCCGAAGTTATAGGTAACGAAGTGCAGGTAAGTGTAAAGGATGAAGGCATGGGCATTAAACCCAACGATATGCCGCACCTGTTCGACAGGTATTACCGGGTAAACAGCGAACACACCCGCAATATTTCAGGTTTTGGAATAGGCCTGTACCTCAGCGCCGAGATCATCCATCGTCATGATGGCCGCATTTGGGCCGAAAGCGAAAAGGGGGTGGGTTCTACGTTTTATTTTACGCTGCCGTTGTGATAATTATCATTCCGTGATTGAGGTACGAAGCAATCTCTACATACAGGGGGCGGCTTTGCAAAGTCCTGAGCATAGCTTAGAGATTGCTTCGTACCTCGCAATGACGGGAGCGTTTTACCTTGCCCACTTCCCAAACTCGTGATACTTGCGGATGCTGATGCTCACCTTATCGCCCACTTTATATTTACCCTTAGCCATATTCAGCACGCGGACGCTTACCTGCTTGTATTCTACAATCAGCTCCTCGTAAATGCCTTTAAAAAATATCCGGCTTATTAGCCAGCTGTTGGCAATACCCTTGCTCACCTTTACATCTTCGGCATAAACAACTACACTGCCGCGGCGCGATGTAATGCCGCAAACCCTGGCCTGCGCCGGGCTTAGCTGGGTACAACTGGCCAGTATCAGTGCGGTGTAAAGTAGTTTGGGTTCCTCGTAAAGTTCAAACGGGTTGCCGCTTTCTACTATCTCGCCCTCTTTTATCACGATCAGTTGATCGGCCATGGAGAGTAGTTCGGCCGGATCGTGCGATACCAGGATAGCAGTAATGCCCATTTTGGTAACAATGGTGCGGATATCCTGCTGCAGGCCCTCCCGAAAACGGGCATCAACCTGGTTAAAAGGCTCATCTAACAATAATACTTCAGGTGTACTGATGAGCGCCTTGGCGATGGTAACACGTTGCTTTTCGCCGCCGCTTAGTTTACTAAAAATCTGGTCGTGAAGGTGCTGGATGCTCCAACTGCTCAGCGCTTCGGTTACTTTTTTGGTTTCGTAATGCAGGTCTTTATCACTTAACCCGGCTTTTACGTTTTCCCAAACGGTGGCGTTCAGGTCCATTTCGTAGTGGTCCTGCGTCAGGAATTTAATGTGGCGGTGTACCTCCTGCCGGGCGTTCTCACGGTCGGGCAACAGCTCCTGGTGAAAAAACACATCGCCGGAATCGGGTACCATTTTGCCCGATAACAGGTTGAGCAGGGTGGTTTTACCGCTGCCGCTTTCGCCTACAATGCCGGTTATTTTACCCCGCGGAATAAACAGCGTAATATTATTAACGCCCGACGATTTATTACCAAAAAAATTCTTGGTAATGTTAATGGTCTCAATTATCAGTTCATCCTTCATGGCTTGTCGGCGGGTGCAATGTTCACATGCCTAAACTATAAAATATCATTGGCGTATGGAAACGGGATGTGATTTTTTGGTGTTGCGCTGTTCCGCGTTGGATAGGAGAGGAAAGCCCGGAGCGTGTAAGGGTTTGCGCACAGGCAAAGCGAGGACTTGGAACGGATAGCCCGGGCCGCAGGCAACGCCCATTTAGTCATTGGTCATTAGTCATTTCACTGCGCTGTCATTAGGTCATTGCCCGTGCAAATCCTGTAATCGTGTGAATCTGCTTAATCAGGGTTCAGACAGATTTGAAAAGCAAGGCCATTGCTATATTTTAAAGTTTGTTCCTGCTATTCGTTCCAACTCCTCGCTTTGTCTGCTGCGCAAACCCTTACACGCTCCGGGGTTTCCACTACTATCAGGTTTATCTTGAACGGCTGTACAAATACCTGTAAAACGAATGATGTAAGTTGCCTGTGAGGACACAGGCACCGGAGCAGATGTTGGCATTTTTAGAACCCTCTATTTTGGAGAGGCATGGTGAGGTGCCCACTTCATAGAAACTTCATACTGATTATGAATTTTTGTAGCGTATAGAATTGGTTAAACTCATGCTAAAACAAAAATTTAGAATAGGGATATTCTGTGTGCTTGCTATTGCCTTTTCAAAAGGTGCCCAGGCCCAAACCGACACCCTGCGAATGAACTTCCAGGATGCCGAAAAGCAATTCCTGCAAAACAACCTGGCCTTGCTGGCACAGAAATATAATATAGAAGCCCAAAAAGCACTGGTAGACCAGGCCAAACTTTGGGACAACCCCACCTTAAGTACCGATCAGAACATTTACGACGGCGGGAGCAAGAAATTCTTTTATCATAACAGCGCGGACGGCCTGGGGCAGGTGTTTGTACAATTGAGCCAGGTGTTCCAAACCGCGGGCAAGCGTGGTAAACAAGTACAGGTAGCTAAGGACGACGCCAAAGTTCAGGAAGCCGCCTTTAACGATCTGATGCGCAACCTGCGCTATAACCTGCAGCTGGATTTCAGCCAGTTGGCTACCCTAATAGACCAGGCTAAGGTTTATCAAAACGAGATCGAATCGGCCACTAACCTGGTGAACGCTATCCAAAAATCATTCGATGTAGGTAATACCTCGATGAAAGACCTCATCAGGTTAAAAGCCCTGCTGTTCGGCTTGCAGAACGATATGATAGAGAACAGCAAGCAGATCAATGACCTGCAAACCGAATTGAAAACCTTGCTGCAAACTAAAGAGACCGCTTTTGTAGTACCTGTTATCAATACTACACCTGATAAGAACGTAATGCTTGACCCGCAGGCCTTGATCGCGCAGGCCAAAGCCAACCGCGCCGATTACCTGGGTAACCAGTACCAGCTGGAATCGGCCACGCATAACCTCACCCTGCAAAAAGCCATGGCCTCGCCCGATATAACCGTGGGGGTAGCCTATGATAAGAACAGCAGCTACGCGCAGAATTACTACGGCCTGCAAATAGGTTTGCCGTTGCCATTTTTTAACCGCAACCAGGGCAATATCAAGTCGGCCAAGTATAATATGATGAGCCAGGAAGCCACGCTGCGCGACAACGAAAGCCATTTGAAGAACGATGTGGTATCGGCTGTAAATCAATATAAACTGAACCAGCAATTGTTCAGTACCCAGCAAACGGCTTTTAACGAGCAATACGATAAACTGTTTAACAGCATGCTGAAAAGCTTTAAGGAAAGGCAGATCGGCCTGATCGAGTTCGTTGACTTTTTTGATACCTATAAGGATACCAAGCTGAAGATCTTACAGCAACAGTATAACCTGCAAAAGTCCATCGCCGATCTGAATTATGCCACCGGCACTACCATAATTAAACCCTGATCAATCAAAACACTGATAATACCAAATTAGAATGAAAAAAGAAATATTGATGGCCGGTGTAGCCGCGGTAATAAGCCTTAGCGCCTGCCACGAAAAGAAACAGGAAGATAACGCCAGCAAGCAGGTTTGCATCAGCGACTCGCTAAGCAAAATGGTTACCATAGATACCGCCAAACTATCCACTATCAAAAATGAACTGACCCTATCGGGCGAAGTAAGTTCGGATGATAACAATGTGGTAAAAGTATTCCCCTTCAGCAGCGGGCAGGTGGTAGAGGTAAAAGTATCGCTGGGCGATAAGGTAAGCGCGGGACAGACCCTGGCGATAATGCGCAGCGCCGACGTGGCCGGTAACTATACCGACCTGTCGTCGACCAATTCGGACGTTGCCGTAGCCAAACGCCAGCTTGACCAGGCCGAATACCTGTACAAGAACGGCATCAGCAGCGAGCGCGATTATACCGAAGCGAAAGAGAACTACAACAAGGCCGTAGCGGCCAACCGCAAAGTGAAATCGGCCATTGCCATTAACGGTGGCGGCCATACTGATGAAAACGGCATGCTAACCATCAAAGCCCCGCAGAGCGGTTATATCATCGAGAAAAATATCACTGCCGGCAGCTTTATCCGCAACGATAACAATGGCAGCATGTTCACCATCAGCAATATGAAGGATGTATGGATCTGGGCTAATGTGTTCGAATCAGACATCGCCAAAGTAAAAGTTGGTTACACCGCCAAAGTAACCACCATCGCCTATCCCGGCAAAGTATTTATGGGTAAGGTGAACGAGATCAGTTCGGTATTAGACCCTGATAATAAGGTGATGAAGATCAAGATCGCCCTGCCGAACCCGGATATGCTGTTGAAGCCGGAGATGTTCACCAACGTGGTGATCACCAATAGCGAACAGCAGCAATCAGTATCGGTACCGGCCAAAGCCATTGTTTTTGATAGCAGCAAGAACTATGTAGTGGTTTATAACGATAAATGCGACCTGAAGGTACGCGAAGTAAGCGTAATAAAAACAGTGGATGACATAACCTACATAGCCAGCGGCCTGAAACCCGGCGACAAGGTGATCTCTAAAAACCAGTTGCTGCTTTACGATGCGCTTACAGCTGATTAAGAAGTGGGAATTACCCAAAAAATACTAATTACTAATGACCACTGACTAATGACCAACCAATGAACAAGTTCATTAAAAATATCATATACTTCTCGCTGAGGCACCGCTACTTTGTGTTCTTTATGACCGCTATTTTGGTGGTGATAGGGGTATGGAGTTATACCAATACGCCCATCGAGACCTTCCCCGACGTAACCAACACGCAGATCATCATCATTGCCCAGTGGCCCGGCCGCAGCGCCGAAGAGGTGGAGAAGTTTATTACCATCCCTATTGAAACGGTGCTGAACTCGGTGCAGAAAAAATCGAACCTGCGTACCACTTCGGCTTTCGGTTTATCATACACCCGTATCATTTTTGACGATGACGTGGACGATGCCTTTGCACGCCAGCAGGTATTAAGCCGCCTGGCCAATGCCGATCTGCCCGATGGCGTAAAGCCCGAGATAGAGCCACCTTACGGTCCAACTGGTGAGATATATCGTTATACGCTGAAAAGTAAGACCAAATCGCTGCACGAATTGACCGCTATACAGGATTGGATCCTGGACCGCCAGTTTAAATCCGTTCCCGGCGTTGCCGACGTGAATAGCTTTGGCGGCGAGGAAAAAGATTACGAGGTAAGTGTGAACCCGGCGCTGCTGCAAAAGTATAATTTGACATCGCTTGATGTTTTTACGGCCATTAACCGCAGTAACATTAACGTAGGCGGCGACGTGATCGAGAAGAATGACCAGGCTTACGTGGTACGTGGCATTGGTTTGATCGGTAACGTGGACGAAATCAGGAACATCATCATCAAAAACGTAAACAATGTGCCTATCCTGGCTAAGGACGTGGCAGACGTGCACGAAGCCGGTCTGCCGCGTTTGGGACAAGTTAGCCGCGATAAGCAAAAGGACGTGATTGAGGGCATTATCGTAATGCGTAAAGGCGAAAACCCTGCCGAAGTACTGGAAAGGGTACGCGCCAAGGTGGCCGACCTGAACAATAATGTGCTGCCCAAGGATGTGAAGATAGATACCTTTTACGACCGTACCAACCTGATGGATTTTTGTACCGAAACTGTGATCCATAACCTGCTGGAAGGTATCGTGCTGGTAACGGTGATCGTGTTCCTGTTCATGGCCGACTGGCGTACTACCTTAACGGTGGCCATCATCATTCCGCTGGCGCTGCTGTTTGCCTTTATTTGTATGCGCATAAAGGGCATGAGCGCCAACCTGCTCAGTATGGGCGCGGTGGATTTTGGTATCATTATAGATGGCGCCGTGGTGATGGTGGAGGGCATCTTTGTGGCGCTCGATCACCGGGCGCATGAAGTTGGTATGGAGAAGTTCAACAAATTGGCCAAACTGGGCCTGTTTAAGAACGTCGGCGCCGAAATGGGCAAGGCCATCTTCTTCTCCAAGCTGATCATTATCACTTGTTTGATCCCCATCTTCGCTTTCCAAAAGGTGGAGGGTAAAATGTTCTCGCCGCTGGCTTATACCTTAGGGTTTGCCTTGCTGGGTGCGCTGATCTTCACTTTGACCCTGGTGCCCGCCTTATCAAGCATCCTGCTGAAAAAGAATGTTAGAGAGAAGCATAATCCGGTAGTGCTGTTCTTTGAGAACGGTATCCGCAGGATGTTTGGCTTTACCTATCGTAATCAAAAGCTAAGCCTGCTGATAGCGGTAGCGTTTATGGCAGTAACGTTCTTCTCGGCCAAATTCCTGGGTACCGAGTTCCTGCCCGACCTGAATGAAGGCGCCCTTTGGGTAGAGGCCGAATTGCCGATGAGCGTATCGCTGCCGGAGGCCGAAAGCATCAACCAGAAAATGATGCAGATACTGGAAAAATTCCCCGAGGTAAAGCAAACACTGGCACAGGTAGGCCGCACCAACGACGGTACCGACCCTAAGGGCTTCTTCGATGTGCAGATCCAGGTTGACTTAAAGAACAAAAAGGAATGGCCAAAAGGCCTAACCGAGGACGAGCTGATCGATCAGATGGACGCGCAGTTGACCAAAATTCCCGGTGCGGTATTCAACTACTCGCAGCCGATACGTGATAACGTAGAGGAAGCGGTAGCCGGTGTGAACGCGGCCCTGGCGGTGAAGATCTTCGGTCCTGATTTTAAGGTGCTGGATGAAAAAGCCGACGAGGTATTGCGGGTGCTGAAGACCGTTAAAGGTGTGGACGATTTAGGCGTACTGCGCAACCTTGGCCAGCCCGAATTCAGGATAGAACTGGATCAGCGCAAGATGGCCCTGTATGGCGTAGCCACGGCCGATGCAAACGCTGTTATTGAGATGGCCATCGGTGGTAAGGCCGCCACCGAACTATATGAGGGCGAGCGCCGCTTCGATATCCGGGTGCGTTACCAGAAGGATTTCCGCGATACACAGGATAAGATTGAAAACCTGATGGTGCCAACGCTTAATGGATCGAAGATTGCCATTAAGGAGATAGCCGATATTAAAACCATTACCGGTCCGGCGTTTATTTATCGTGATAATAATACCCGCCACATCGCCGTAAAATTCAGTAACCGTGGCCGTGATTTGGGTAGTACCATTGCCGAGGCCCAAGCCAAGGTAGCCCGTATGGTCCACCTCGACCAGGGTTATAGCATTACATGGGCAGGCGAGTTCGAGAACCAAACCCGCGCGTCGGCTACGCTGGCGCACGTGGTGCCGATCTGCTTATTGGTCATCTTCCTGATCCTGTTTGTAACATTTGGTAATGTAAAGGATGCCACACTGGTTATCCTGAACGTACCGTTCGCGTTGATCGGTGGTATCCTGGCCTTGCATATTACGGGTATCAACTTTAGTATATCCGCAGGTATCGGTTTCATCGCGCTGTTTGGGGTTTGTATCCAAAACGGTGTGATCCTGGTATCGGTGTTCCGCAAAAACCTGGAAGCCGGCAAGCATTTGGATGAAGCCATTATAGAAGGTGTGATATCCCGCGTACGCCCGGTGGTAATGACCGCCCTGATGGCCGCCATCGGCCTGATGCCGGCAGCGATATCTACAGGCATCGGCAGCGAAACGCAAAAACCTTTAGCCGTAGTGGTAATTGGTGGTTTGGTAACATCAACCATCCTAACCCTGCTGATACTGCCGGTTATTTACGCGATGGTTTACAAGCTGATCCATCGTCGTGAGAACAGGAAGTTGTTGAAGCGGATCGGAGCGGTGAGTTCGTAATCGGGAGTTGACTCACCCCGACGTTACTTCGCTCGTCGGCCCTCTCTTCGCTGCGCGAAAAGAGGGCAGGAGGTGTGGTCGATCAATCAATTCCCCTCTTTCCGCCGCAGGCGAAGAGAGGGTGGTTTAGCGAAGCGTAGACCGGGTGAGTAACCCGATATGCAGATAAATAACTGATGGCTTCTGCCATCACAAAAATATGATCCCCTATTCATATATAACCAAAAGCGGCACCTGTATGGGTGCCGCTTTAATTTTAAGGTTACTTAAAGTACGATAGCGGTATCTCCCGCCACAGGCCGTGCGCCAGATGTCCGATCAGCATTTCGTAGATCAAATAAACCGGCCATAACAAATAACTGATGAGCGCCAGGATAATAGAGTGGTTATAATACCAACTGATCATGATGGCATATATGCCCAATATGCCATAAACTATGCTTGTGTCTCTTTTGTCCATAATAATTGGGGTATAGGTGTATAACAAATATAACGATTGATGTTTTGTTTTAGATGTGAATATGAGTGAAAGGTTACAGGTGGCGATTTTTGACCACAGAGAACACAGAGGTTTGCACAGAGGGCACAGAGGCAAAGTTCAATAAGTAATTATAAAAGCAAATCTCTGTGTCCTCTGTGCAAACCTCCGTGCTCTCTGTGGTTAACCTAAAAAACAATTATCAAAAACAACATTAAACCCTTAATTTGCGTTTATTATCAAGTTCAAAAAAGCTTATTGATGAAGTCTTTACTCCGTTATATTTTACCGGTGGCAGTTGGGTGTTTAAGCCTGAATGCATCGGCACAAAAAAAGGTAGATAATACCCCAAGTGTTAATGTTTTTTTAGGTACGGGCGGCCATGGCCATACGTACCCGGGTGCTGCTGTTCCATTTGGAATGGTGCAGCTAAGCCCCGATACAAGATTAGAGGGCTGGGACGGCTGCTCGGGTTATCATTATACCGATTCGTTAGTTTATGGCTTCTCGCATACACACCTGAGCGGTACCGGCATTGCCGATTATTGCGATATCCTGTTTATGCCTACCACAGGTGATCCGCAATGGTTGAACACTGAATATCGCTCTCCGTTTAAAAAGAAGAACGAGAGCGGACAGCCCGGTTATTATAAAACCCGGCTGGATAAATACAACATCGGGGTAGAACTGACTGCTACTACAAGGGTTGGTGTTCATCGCTATAGTTACCCAAGCACGCAGCAGGCTAATATTTTGATCGATCTGAAACATCGCGATAACGTGATCGAATCGTGGGTGGAGATGATCAGTAACCATGAGGTTAGGGGCTTTCGCCGCTCCCGCTCATGGGCGCGCGATCAGTATGTATACTTCTACGCCAAATTCAACCGTCCGTTCAAAAGCTACAGCATAGCGTTGAATGATAAGCCGCAGGAGGGCAAAAGCAAGGTTGAAGGCAAAAACGTAAAGATGATCCTGGTGTTTGATAATCCCGGCGAGGTGATCAGCAAGGTGGGGATCTCGTCGGTAAGTGCCGATGGCGCTTTGAAGAACCTGGATACCGAGGTTCCGGACTTCGACTTTAAGAAGGTGCAAAAAGCCGCGCACGATCAATGGGTGAACGAACTCGCCAAGATACAGGTGGAGGGTGGTGCGCCGCCCGTGCCGCAATCGGTACAGAACATGCAGAATGCATATAATGGATATAACCCGTACGGCGGCTATAATGCCAACCCAAACCAAAGAGTAAAGCCGGTATTTATAGATTACGGTAAGATCAAGCGCAGTATATTTTACACCGCGCTTTACCACAGCATGTTGGCCCCCAATATTTATAACGATGTGGATGGGCAATACCGCGGGATGGATCAAAAGGTGCATACCGCCAACGGCTTTAATTATTATACCATTTTCAGCCTTTGGGATACCTACCGGGCCGAGCATCCGCTGCTAAGCCTGATAGATAAAAAGCGCACACTGGATTTTATCAAAACCTTTTTAGCGATGTATGATGACGGCGGCTTGCTACCTATCTGGCCGGTAGGATCATCGGAAACGTATTGCATGGTGGGCAACCACAGCATCCCGGTGATAGTAGATGCCTACGCCAAAGGCATCCGTGATTTTAATACTGATAAGGCCCTGCGCGCCATGAAGGCGGCTGTTAACCGCGATCAATTTGGCTTAGACTCATATCGTAGGAACGGCGTAGTTTTGGCCGACGACGAGCACGAATCGGTATCTAAAACCTTAGAATACGCTTACGATGACTGGTGCATAGCCCAATTTGCCAAAATGCTGGGCAAACAGCAGGATTACGTAGAATACATCCAGCGGGCGCAATACTGGAAAAATCAGTACAACAACCAAAACGGCTTTATGCAGGCCCGTGTAAACGGTGGCTGGTACCTGCCATTCGAGCCTACCGAGGTAAACAACAACTATACCGAGGGCAATGCCTGGCAATACGCCTTCCTTGTTCCGCATGATGAGGAGACCCTGATGGCAAAAATGGGCGGCAAAGAAAAGTTTGAAGCCAAACTTGATGAACTGTTTACCACCACCAGTAAACTGAGTGGCCGCGAACAGGCGGATATTACTGGCTTGATCGGCCAGTACGCCCACGGTAACGAACCTAGTCATCACATGGCCTACCTTTATAATTTTACCGATGATCCGAGCAAGACCCAACTATATCTAAGCAAGATTATGAAGGAGGAGTATAAGGACGGTCCCGATGGTTTAGCCGGAAACGAGGATTGCGGGCAAATGTCGGCCTGGTATGTGATGAGTGCCCTTGGCATTTATAATGTGGCTCCCGGTCAGCAACAATATAATATTGGCTTGCCACAGTTTGATAAAGCTGTGATCAGCCTGGAGAATGGCAAAAAGTTCACCATCACCAATACGGCCGTATCGCAAAACAATTTCTACCTGCAGGGTATGAACCTGAATAAGAAGCCTTATAATAAGCTCTATCTCGATTACGACGATGTGAACAAAGGCGGCGAGTTTGAGTATCTTGCCGGCCGGCTACCTAACCGCCTGTTTATGCAGGAACTGGAAAAGCCAACGTCGAAGATCACCGATAACCTTATCGTATCTAATCCTTACTTTATCAACGGCGCGCGCACATTTAAGGATAAAACTACCGTGGAAATTACCAGCGGAAACGAAGGCGCTAAGCTATATTATACGCTTGATGGTTCAACGCCGACAACAAGCTCCACACTATTTACCGCACCGATAAGCGTTAACGCTACCACTACTATCAAAGCCATCGCGGTTAAAGATGATAAAAGCAGCATGGTCAACTCAGGCACGTTCACCAAAACCAAGGGCGATGTAAAGCTGACGCTGATCAACAAATACCTGCCCAACTACCCGGCCGAGGGACAAGATGCCCTGATCGATGGTTTGCATGGCAGCACCAACTGGCGTTTAGGCAACTGGCAGGGTTACCAGGGCAAGGACCTGGTGGCCATACTTGACCTGGGCGAAGTGAAGCAGGTTAAGCAAGTAAGCCTGAATACCTTGCAAGATTCGCGCTCATGGATCGTGTTCCCTAAATATGTGCAGTACCAGGTATCGGACGATGGCAAGACCTATCGCGATGTGGTTAAGGTGGAAACCAAAACCGATATTAAGGACGAAAATATCAGCATCCAAAACTTTGTAGGCCAGTTGAATACAAAAGCCCGGTATATAAGGCTTATCGCTAAGCAATACGGTCCGCTGCCCGACTGGCATGAAAGTAAAGGCAGCCCATCGTACATTTTTGCTGATGAGATAGTGGTGGAGTAAGCTTGGTCATTAGTCATTCGCTGCACTGTCATTAGTCATTGGCTGAAAACCGCCGCGGCAAGCGTCTACGCTTGCCGCAACTCCTAATTAAGCGTCCACGCTTAATTTAAAACTAAAACAGCTTGTCATTGCGAGCGATAGCGCGGCAATCCCATAGGACAAGCAACGAGGACCTGCCTATGAGATTGCCACGTTGCTATGCCCCTCGCAATGACAACGGATTTTTAAAACAAAAAAGGCGCCCGTGCACGCACAAACACCTTGGTTTTATTTATATATAGTGGGTTGCTAATTAGCCTGTACAGCCGGCGCTCCCTCTTTAGTAAGGAAATTACGCAGGCGGGTCAGTTTATCGGTATTGATCAGATCGACACCGCATTGCAGCAGTTGCTGCCAAACCTTTTCATTATCCGGCGAACCCCAAAGGCGCACCTTGGCACCCAGCAGGTGGGCTTGCGCGGTAAAGTTGGTCAGCTTAATACGCTCACGCAGCGAAAGTAAGCCCGATCCACGCCACTTTAACAGTTTAGAATATTTGCAGCTGGCCATGGCCAGTGCGTTTTCGGCAGCGATGGTGGTATCACGGTTAATGCGGCGCAGGTCTTCGTCAATAAAAGCCAGGCGGTCAGGGTCGTTGCGAATGGTTTGCACCGGTTTGTGGCCTGATAAAACGATGCGCACCGGTCCGGCTTTATACTCGCCGTTCTGATAGCCGCATAGCATCTCGCGGTATTGCTCCAGCATGGGTTTTAGTAGTTGGTAGGTACGTTCCCCGTCCGATTTGATATCGATCATCAGCGTAATGGTGCCTTTGTAACCGGGGTAAACTTCGCCGTTGTTATTTGCTACCTGGTCGGCCAGTGGTTGCAGGTACAGGTTTTTTAACTGGCGGTGATGATGGATCTGCGGTAGCACATGGGTAACTACCAAACGGTTTTTGTAGATATAAACATCGGCCTCGATATTGGTGTAGCCATTGTTCAGCGCCTCGAAAAGGGGCTGGCGGTGCTGGTAATCGTTATGGGCAAAGGCATTGTCCAATGGCAGGTTTTGCGCGTTTATAGAAGAGGCGGCAAAGACAATTAGCAGTGAACAAATTAAATTACGGAGCGTATATGTTCCGGGCATATTTATAATTTATAATCAATTAAGGAACCGCAAGTTAAAAATTAAAGATGAAGTTTTGATGAGATTTGGATGACAATATCGATCATTCCGTAGCGATGGGTTTCAAACCCATCGCTATATAATTTTCCGGGTATCAATCATTGGGCTCTCACTAAAACACTGCTTTATAATTGCATATCCCGTGCCTAATGTCTCTGGAACGGACGGGATTTCGCGTATTAGCGATTTCTTAACGGTTTCCTAACTTGCAGATATCGACCCCTATGGTTATCTTGCCATAACACCAACGCTATGAATTTTTTATCGCACTATTACTTTGACAGGCATTCGGCCAACTGCTACCACATTTTGGGTACGGTTTTACCCGACCTGTTGAAAAACGCCGATAAAACCATTATCCTGCACCCCGAAAAATTGCACCATCAAAAGGATACCATCAACTCCATTATTGCCGGCTGGCAGAAGCATTTGGAGATAGACAAGCATTTCCATTCGTCTGAGTTTTTTATTCGCCACAGTCGCGGATTGAAAGAGGTGTTACGTCCAGTTATCGAGGGATCGCCGGTGAAGCCCTTCTTTTTGGGCCATATCGCTATCGAATTGTTGCTGGATAACCTGCTGCTCACCACCGGCAAAATTACTGTGGATGGCTTTTACAATCACCTGGGCAGTTGTGACGAAGAGGTGATCAACGAATTTCTCACCTTCAGCGGCATGAAGAATACCGATGTATTCCTCACCTTTTTTGAAGCCTTTAAGAAGCACCGCTATTTGGAGACCTACGTAGATGCATCGCAGGTGGCCTACGCTTTGAAGCGGATCTGCATGCGGGTATGGCATCACCCCTTCACCCCCGAACAGGAGGCTGCCCTTACTGGAGTGATCATGAACTACCGCCTGAAGATATACGATAGCTTTATGGAGATATTTGAGGAGATAGAGGAGAAGTTAGGTAAAAGCTGAAAGGTTAAAGGCGAAAGGCTTGCCACAAAACTGCGTTGGATAGGAGCGGATACCGGCTTGTGGCTAATGCCTGTGCAGTATGAGCGTACAGCCCGGGCCGCAGGCAACGCCATAATTTTAATTATGATTTCAGCGATTTTGCCGGAATCCTGATTGAACTTATTTCAAAGATCTTCAGATTTTTTACCTGCTTAATTATTAGGGTAAAACAAAATCGGTGAAATCGTTTGCACACTTGCCATTAAATCGGTGAAATTAAAAATCACAAAACCCCTTAAAAATCAATATTTAACAATAAAATAATTTTTATCTGTCAAAAATATATTCTTACCTTTGCAGTCCCAATTGAGTTGGGAAAAGGAGACAAATTATTTAATGGCAAAAAAACAAGAAGTAGAAAACGAATTAAAAGCAAAAGAAGCTGAGCTGGGTACAGCTACAGCCAATGCAAACGAAGAGGTAATTGAATCTGAAGCAGATTCACTGTCGATCGAGGACATTAAGGCCAACATCACCACTTCGAACCAGGATTTTGACTGGGACGCCGACGACAAAAAATTCGGCAATTACAGCGCTGCTGACCGCGAAAAAATGGAAGCAATGTATGATGTGACCTTTAACTCTATTAACCAGGGTGAGATCATTGAAGGCATTGTGGTAAACATCAACAACAAGGATGTGGTATTAAACATCGGCTTCAAATCTGATGGTATGGTATCGCTTTCTGAGTTCCGCGACACTCCTGATCTGAAGATCGGTGATAAGGTTGACGTATTTGTTGAGTCGCAGGAAGATGCTAACGGTCAGTTAGTATTATCACGCAAGCGTGCTAAAACCCAAAAATCATGGGAGCGTATTAATTCGGCTCTTGATAATGATGAGATCATCACCGGCTTTGTGAAGAGCCGCACCAAAGGTGGTCTGATCGTTGATATTATGGGCGTAGAAGCCTTCTTACCAGGTTCACAGATCGATATCAAGCCTATCCGCGATTACGATGTGTACGTTGGTAAAACTATGGAGTTCAAAGTTGTTAAGATCAACCACGAGTTTAAAAACGTAGTGGTATCGCACAAAGTGCTGATCGAGGACGATCTGGAAAACCAAAAAACTGAAATTGTGGCCAAATTGGAAAAAGGCCAGGTATTGGAAGGTACCGTTAAAAATATTACCGACTTTGGTGTATTCATCGATCTTGGTGGCGTAGACGGCTTACTGCACATTACCGATATCTCCTGGGGCCGTATCGAGCATCCGCGTGAAGTATTGGCGTTAGATCAGAAGATCAACGTTGTAGTGCTTGACTTTGATGACGAGAAAAAACGTATCGCCCTGGGCTTAAAACAATTAACCCCGCATCCTTGGCAAAGCCTTACCGAAGATATCAAGGTAGGTTCGCACGTTAAAGGTAAAATTGTTACCGTTGCCGATTACGGCGCGTTCCTTGAAATTATCCCTGGTGTTGAAGGTTTGATCCACGTATCAGAAATGTCGTGGTCGCAAAACCTGCGCAACCCTCAGGAATTCCTGAAAGTAGGCGACGAAATTGAAGCACAAGTGTTAACACTTGACCGCGACGAGCGCAAAATGAGCTTGGGTATCAAACAACTGACCCCTGATCCATGGCAGCAAGCTGCTGACCGTTATGCGGTTGGTACACAGCATGTTGCTACAGTTAAAAACATGACCAACTTTGGTGTGTTTGTTGAACTGGAAGATGGTATCGATGGTTTGATCCACATCAGCGACCTTTCTTGGAGCAAAAAAGTTAACCACCCTAACGAGTTCACTAAAGTAGGCGAGAAGCTGGACGTAGTAGTTTTAGAACTTGACGTTGAGAACCGCAAACTGAGCTTAGGCCACAAACAACTGGAAGAAAACCCTTGGGATACTTTCGAAACCGTATTCGGTGTTGATTCTATCCACGAAGGTACCGTGTTGAAAGTGACCGACAAAGGTGCCATTGTAGCTTTACCTTACGGTGTTGAAGGCTTTGCGCCAACCAAACACCTGGTTAAAGAGGATGGCAAAGCTTTAAAAGCTGACGAAACTGCAGAATTCAAGATCATTGAGTTTAACAAAGAGAACAAACGTATTGTTATCTCTCACTCACGTATCTGGGAAGATCAGCGCAGCGAAGCAAGGGTAGCTGACTTTGAAAACCGTAAAAAAGAAGCGAAAGCTACTACCAGCGCGGTTAAGAAAGTAAAAGATTCGGTTGAAAAATCGACTTTAGGCGACCTGAGCGTTTTAGCACAACTGAAAGAACAAATGGAAGGTGCTGAAAGCAAAGCTAAAAAAAGCAAAACCGAGGAGTCTAACTAAGTTAACCCTTAAATAAGGATTCCTTTTATATAAAGAGGCTGTATCATAAATCATGGTATGGCCTCTTTTTTATTTGTGCATAATTTATTGGAATAAAGAGGGGTATTTAGTTGATATAATAATCTGATTTTCATATATTTATGTATCGAAAGTAGCGTAGTATGTCCTCTAAAAGACCTGTATTCAAGCCCTACCAGCAACGGCAGTTGATGGCTATTCCTCCGACACTTGACGAATTAGTTCCGGCATCGCACCCGGTGCGTGTAGTTAACGATGTGATCGACAGGCTCTATCTGGAACCATTGCTGAAAGCTTATCATATCCGCGGGAGTTCAAGCTATCACCCGCAAATGTTGTTAAAGGTGCTGGTATATGGGTATGTAACCAACACCTACTCCAGCCGAAAGCTGGCAGCAGCCTGCCGGGAAAGCGTTTACCTGATGTGGCTGAGTTCGATGAACTATCCTGATCATAATACGATCAACCGTTTCCGGGGCGTACGTTTGAAGCATGCGCTGCGTGATGTGTTCGAAGATGTGGTGAAACTTTTGGCAGAGGAAGGCCTGCTCAGTATTGAAGAAGTGAATACGGACGGGACAAAGATAGAGGCGAATGCAAACCGGTATACCTTTGTCTGGAAGAAAGCGATTCAGACCAATAAGGAAAAGATGAAAAAGCAGCTGTCAGAGATATGGGACTATGCCCAAAGCGTAGCAAAAGAAGAAGACAGGCTGCCTGATCCGCCTGACTTTACTGTTATTGACAGTGAAAAGGTCAATGCCGCAGTAGATAAACTCAATGAGAAGCTTTCCTCGCGTGAGGATGTTTCCAAACAGGTCAAAAGCAAGCTGCGGTATATCAGCAAACATTACCCGCAGGCCATTGCCCGCTATGAGCAGCAGGAAGCTCTGCTGGGTGAACGCAACAGCTATTCCAAGACCGATACGGATGCCACATTCATGCGGATGAAGGAAGACCACATGAAAAACGGCCAGTTAAAACCGGGGTATAATGTTCAGATATCCACATCCAACCAGTTCATTGTCAATTACACCATTCACTCCAACACCACAGACACCAATACATTAAGTGCTCATTTAGCGCAGCATGAAGTCAGCTTTGGCAAAGCACCGCAAGTGCTTACAGCCGATGCCGGATATGGCTCCGAGGAGAACTACACGCGGTTGGAACAAAAAGGAACAATCGCCTTTGTAAAGTATGGGATGTTCGATAAGGAACAAAATGAGAATCACAACAACAAGCACCCTTTTGCAGCAAATAAGCTTTTTTACAACCAGGAGAAAGATTGTTACATCTGCCCGATGGGCCAGCAAATGAATTTCATCGGAACAAGTAAAAGAAAAACAAGCACGGAGTTTGAACAAACGGTAAAAAGATACCAGGCAGTTAACTGCGCTAACTGTCCGCTGAACGGTATTTGCCATAAATCAAAAGGGAATCGGATCATTGAAATCAATGAAAACCTGAACCGCCTGAAACAAAAGGCGCACGAGCTGTTAAACAGTGAAGAAGGCATACAACGGCGAAAGAAACGCTGCTTTGATGTAGAACCTGTATTTGGTAATATTAAGCAGAACCATGGCTTTAAACGGTTTATGCTCCGCGGCAAGGAAAAAGTAGAAATAGAATGGGGTTTAGTTGCAATCGCACAAAATCTAAGGAAAAAAGCGGCTTAAATGAGTCGTTTTACCACTCAGGTTCGCCCAAGAAAGCTACCCCCTCCCCCTCAAAAAATTCCATAGAAACTCAATACCAAATTCAGCTATTAGGCTAAAAAAATAAAGACCGCATCATTTGATTTATGATACGGCCTCTTTTTTTATGTTCAAATGTGAGATGCTGAAGACTTGGGTAGAAATTACCCGGGGAGGGGCCGCGGGTTGCCACGCACAAAAAAATACGTGATTTACATTATTTTATAGTGACGCATTAATGCCGAGTTTTGATGCATACTAAGCTATTAAACTATTGATACCCGGTAGCAGATAAAGTTGGATATACAGCTCTCTTTACTATACCGTTAAGGCCCCGGGAAACCGGGGCTTTTTGTGTTATACATTCTCCTCAAAATACGCCAGTCGCATAAAGCCCATTACTTCATCGTTCAGGTCGTCTATCAAATTCATCCGGAAATGATGATTGAATTGGTTTTGGCCCGGCACCTGGCCCATTTTAACAAAGCACAGGTTATCGGGATATTCACGCTTAAACGGAAATACTACATGTATAAAACTCCTGCCCAGTTGCGTTACCCAGGCTATACGCTTATGATTGTTGGAGATACCGATCATGGTTTTGGTAGGCTCAACCATGATATCGCCGATCTGTTCAAAGCGGCTTAGGAGATGATGGTATAGGCTTAAGGTATGTTCGCTTTTGCCTGCCAAAAATTGGCTTATTTGTTTTTCTGCTCCGGGTGTCATTAGATCAATTTGAGTTCAATTTACGTTCAGGTCATCTACAAGTTAGTCTCAGCATCAGGCCGATCAGTGCTTTGCCTTCTGTGAGGCCAGAGTCTCTTTAAAACCATTACTATAATCTTCTATGGTCTTTGCTTTAATAGCTGCCCATTTATCTTTCGGTATGCTTAATGGTTCGTTTTTATGATCGGGGTTCATGGCAGAGTCAAACGCTCCCATTCCTTCCATATTGATCCACCGCTGGTCATAATTTTCGTTATTATTCCTGACAAAATCTATCACCCGTGCTATGATGCGTTCTAAAGTATCTAAATGTTCAAACGCGTATTTGTTAATTGGAGGGCCGATCATTTGATTATAACGTGCAGCTGACGCGGTTTTGTCGGCGCAGCGGTTCACGTCGTACCTGGCCCTTAATTGTGCAACATAAAACCAGAACATCCCTCTCTCTTTTTGGTTATCGCTAAACAGCACCGAGGACAGGATATATAACACAGACGGAGTGAAATTATTAGTAACACTTTCCACCGAATCGATCAATTTCGCCTTCTGCTTGTTGTTGGGGTCGCTAATTCTACTTATCACCAGTAACTCCTTGCTCAAGTCTATTTGTTTATAGTTGCCAGTGGGTTCTACAACATGCTGGGTCCCAATTTGTGCTTTAACTGTTAGCACATAACAAAAACAAAAAATAGTTATGATCAATTTCATGAAATGGCTTTTTGTTTATTTAAAAAATGAAGATAGATAATGATGCATTAAAATTAAACATCCTGATCTTATTTAGCACCCTTTCTGGTGTTTCTACTCCACCCAGCCGGATAACCCTATATAGCGATGGGTTTCAAACCCATCGCTACCTGTAACGCGTATCGCAACCCAAACCCTCATGTAAACATCTCCGGGCAACCATAGCAATGGGTATAAAACTCATCGCTGCCTACGACGTACGCCCGGTCCGTCCACGTCATGTTGAGCGCGAGCGAAACATCCCCGATCAGCAGGGCCACTCTGTATAGTTAGGGATCCTTCGCTCGCGCTCAGGATGACGATTGGGTACACAAAAAAAGCCGCCCCTTTTTCAGGAGCGGCTTTATATTGTCTGGCAAGAGGCCTTTTAGCTTTCGCCTTTAACCTTTCGGCTTAACTTACTTACCTTGCTGCGCACGTATGATGTTCAGCGCGCCGCCGGCTTTGAACCACTCTATTTGCTGTGCATTGTAGGTGTGGTTAACAGGGAAGCTTTCGGTAGTACCATCGGCGTGATGCAGCGTAATGCCCAGTTGTTTGTCTGGTGCAAAAGTGGTCAGGCCGGTGATATCGATGGTATCATCTTCCAGGATCTTGTCGTAATCAGCAGGATCGGCAAAGGTGATACCCAGCATACCTTGTTTTTTCAGGTTGGTCTCGTGGATACGGGCGAACGATTTTACCAGTATAGCACGTACACCTAAGTGGCGTGGCTCCATAGCGGCATGCTCGCGCGATGAACCTTCACCGTAGTTCTCGTCACCAACAACTATCGAACCGATGCCATGCGCTTTGTAATCGCGTTGCGTAGCCGGAACTGGACCGTATTCGCCGGTCAGTTCATTCTTCACGCTATCGGCAGTATTATTGAAGAAGTTGATAGCGCCGATCAGCATATTGTTGCTGATATTATCCAGGTGGCCACGGAATTTTAACCATGGGCCGGCCATACTGATGTGGTCGGTAGTACATTTACCTTTAGCTTTTATCAGCAGTTTCAGGCCGGTAATATCGGTACCTTCCCAAGGCTTAAACGGATCAAGCAATTGTAAACGTGCCGATGTAGGGCTAACGATCACCTGTACACCACTGCCATCTTCGGCCGGTGCCTGGTAACCTGCATCTTCAACCGCGAAGCCCTTTACAGGTAGTTCGATACCCATTGGCTCATCCAGTTTTACCTGCTCGCCGGCCTCGTTGGTCAGCGTATCGGTTACCGGGTTAAAGGTAAGATCACCAGCGATAGCAAAGGCGGTAACAATTTCCGGCGATGCTACAAAGGCGTGTGTATTCGGATTACCGTCTTGCCTTTTAGCAAAGTTACGGTTGAACGAAGTAATGATAGAGTTTTTACGGGTAGGGTCGTCGGTATGACGTGCCCACTGGCCAATGCAAGGGCCGCAGGCATTAGCCAGTACCACACCACCAATCTGCTCGAAGGTATCCAGGTAGCCATCGCGCTCAACGGTGTAACGCACCAGTTCCGAACCAGGGGTTACCGTGTATTCGGCCTTAGCTTTCAAACCTTTATCGGTAGCTTGTTTAGCTATCGATGCGGCACGGGTAATATCCTCGTATGATGAGTTGGTGCACGAACCGATCAAACCAACTTCCAGTTTCGCTGGCCAGCCGTTCTCTTTAACAGCGGTAGCAAATTTAGACAGCGGCCAGGCCAGATCCGGGGTGAACGGACCGTTCACATGCGGCTCCAGTTCGCTCAGGTTGATCTCGATCACCTGGTCAAAATATTTTTCAGGGTTGGCGTAAACCTCAGCATCGCCGGTTAAGTGCTGGGCAACAGCATCGGCCATGTCGGCTATCTCGGCACGCTCAGTACCGCGCAGGTAAGCGGCGGCTTTCTCGTCGTAACCAAATATCGAAGTGGTAGCACCTATTTCGGCACCCATGTTACAAATGGTACCTTTACCGGTAGCCGAAAGCGACTGCGCGCCTTCGCCAAAGTATTCAACTATAAAGCCTGTACCGCCTTTTACGGTAAGGATACCGGCCACACGCAGGATCACGTCTTTTGCCGATGTCCAGCCCGAAAGTTTCCCGGTTAATTTAACACCCAGCAGTTTAGGGAATTTAAGCTCCCATGGCAGGCCGGCCATTACGTCGCAGGCATCGGCACCGCCAACACCAATAGCAACCATACCCAAACCACCCGCGTTAGGTGTGTGCGAGTCGGTACCGATCATCATACCACCCGGGAAAGCGTAGTTCTCTAACACTACCTGGTGAATGATACCCGCACCGGCCTTCCAGAAACCGATACCATATTTATCAGATACCGATGCCAGGAAATCGTACACCTCTTTGTTGGTATCAACAGCGGTGTGCAGGTCTTCGGTAGCGCCAACTTTGGCCTGTATCAGGTGATCGCAATGCACGGTTGATGGTACAGCCACTTTAGGGCGGCCCGCCTGCATAAATTGCAGCAGCGCCATCTGCGCGGTAGCATCCTGCATCGCCACGCGATCGGGTGCAAAGTCAACATAGTCCACACCGCGGTTATAGGCAGCTTTCACATCGCCTTCGCTAAGGTGGGCATATAAAATTTTCTCGGTTAAAGTTAACGGTTTACCGGTAGCCTTACGCGCAGCCTCAATGCGGGTGCTGTAACGGTCGTAAACCTTTTTGATCATATCTAAATCAAAAGCCATCTTTCTATTGATTTTTTGAGGTAAAAGGATAGCTGCGGGCGACTAAGCTGCCCTACAGCCTTAAAGTGGCGAAACTACAAAAAAATACAGCTATTTTGTTGAATAATATAGGGTAAATATTATTTGGATATATTCTAAATAAGCAACCCCCTAACCCCTAAAATGGGAGGGAACCAATACCTTTTCAAAGCACCCGCCCTGATGTTAATATGTGGAATACTTACCTACACACATATCCCACCTATTATTATTTTTGCAGATGGGGCAATTTGCGCCCTGCTAATAAAAGAGGTAAGAATAAATGGCAGAACAAGTAGAATATTCGGACGATAGTATACGGTCCTTAGACTGGAAAGAGCATATACGCCTTAGGCCGGGCATGTACATTGGTAAGCTGGGCGATGGCTCGGCTTATGACGATGGGATTTACGTGCTGCTGAAGGAGATTGTAGATAACTCGATTGATGAGTTTGTGATGGGGGCGGGCCGTACGATAGACATCAACATCAGCGACCATAAGGTGGCCGTGCGCGATTTTGGTCGCGGCATCCCGCTGGGTAAGGTGATCGACTGCGTATCGAAGATCAATACCGGTGGTAAGTACGATAGCAAGGCGTTCCAGAAGTCGGTGGGGTTAAATGGTGTGGGTACCAAGGCGGTTAACGCGTTGAGTACGTCGTTCACCGTGCAATCGTACCGTGACGGGCGTACCAAGATAGCCGAGTTTGCCAAAGGCGAACTGGTGCGCGAGGAGCCTGAAAAGGAGACCAGTCAGCGCAACGGGACGGCCATTAACTTCTTTCCGGATGACAGCATCTTCCGCCACTATCGCTTCATTCCCGAGTTTGTGGAGAACATGATATGGAACTACGTGTTCCTGAACGCGGGCCTTACGGTGAACTTCAACGGGCAGAAGTACTTTTCGGAGCGCGGCCTGTACGACTTGCTAAGCCGCAATACCGATGCCGATACCATCCGCTACCCCATCATCCACCTGCGGGGCGAAGACATAGAAATAGCCATGACCCACGGTCAACAATACGGCGAGGAGTACTACTCGTTTGTGAACGGACAGAACACCACGCAGGGCGGTACGCACCAGGCAGCCTTCCGCGAGGCGGTGGTAAAAACCGTGCGCGAGTTCTTTAAAAAGGAGTTCGATGCTTCGGATATCCGTGCGTCCATTGTGGCGGCCATCTCAATAAAGGTGCAGGAGCCGGTGTTCGAGTCGCAGACCAAGACCAAACTGGGTTCGCAAAATGTTGGTCCGGACGGGCCGACTGTACGTGGCTTTATTAACGATTTTGTTAAAAAAGAGCTGGATAACTACCTGCATAAAAATCCCGCCGCCGCCGATGGCCTGCTGAAGCGCATTATGCAGTCGGAGCGCGAGCGTAAGGACATAGCCGGCATTAAGAAGCTGGCCAACGAGCGGGCTAAAAAGGCATCGCTGCATAACCGCAAGCTGCGCGATTGCAAGCTGCACTTTGAAGATACACACGAGCGCCGCCAGGATACCACGCTGTTCATCACCGAAGGCGATTCGGCCAGCGGGTCGATCACCAAATCGCGCGATGTAATGACGCAGGCGGTATTTAGTTTGAAAGGTAAGCCGCTCAACTGCTTCGGCCTGACCAAAAAGGTGGTATACGAGAACGAGGAGTTTAACCTGCTGCAACACGCCCTGAATATTGAGGACGGTATTGACGGCCTGCGTTACAACAACGTAGTAATAGCAACCGATGCCGATGTGGACGGTATGCACATCCGCCTGCTGCTGATGACCTTCTTCCTGCAATTCTTCCCCGATTTGGTAAAAGCCGGGCACGTATCCATCCTGCAAACGCCGTTGTTCCGCGTGCGTAATAAAAAGGAAACGGTGTATTGCTATAGCGATGAAGAGCGCGTGAATGCCATCAAGCGCCTGGGCGTAAAACCAGAGATCACCCGCTTTAAAGGTTTGGGTGAGATCTCGCCCGAGGAGTTCGGCTTGTTTATTGGTAAAGATATGCGCCTTGACCCGGTAATACTGAAAGATGCCAATATTAAAGGCATGCTGGAGTACTTTATGGGTAAGAATACCCCTGCACGCCAGCAGCATATCATCGGTAACCTGCGGGTGGAAAAAGATGATGAGACGGTGAACCCGGGGATAGTTGTGGCCACGGAAGAGGAAGTGTTGCCGGTGGCAGTGTAAATGCAGCTTTGTCATTGCGAGGAGCAGCGGGGTGGAATGAGCAGTGGGGCGACGCGGCAATCCCGTAGTTTGATTTGCGTACTACGAGATTGCCGCGCTATCGCTCGCAATGACAAGTTGGTAAAAGGGAAGATTTGCATATCCCAAAACTATTCCCGATATTGTTTCCCCTGCTTTTTTTGGCGGGCTGAGATAATGACAAATCACGAAATAAAAATAGCCTTTGAGGAGTATAGTACTTTAGCAGAGTTAAGCAAGGCAGATCAAAATATATGTAACGAAGCCGTGCGGGCGATGGCAAATTCGCACTCACCTTATTCAAAATTCAGGGTAGGGGCGGCCTTGCAATTACAAAGCGGCAGGGTGGTATTGGGTAGCAACCAGGAGAACGTAGCTTACCCATCGGGCCTTTGTGCCGAGCGGGTGGCATTGTTCAATTGGGGTGCTAATCATCCGGATGATCCGATACAGACCATCGCCATTACGGCCCATACCGATAACTTCGACATCATCAAGCCCGTTACCCCATGCGGCTCCTGCCTGCAGGTTATGGCCGAATATGAAAAAAAACAGGACCAGCAATTGCGGATAATCCTATATTGCATCGACGGACCGGTATGGATAACCCAGGGCGTGTGCAGTTTTCTGCCCTTTATGTTTTTCGAGGACCGGTTGGTTATTCAATAACACCTATTATAAATGAAGAGCAAGTTTTTACTGATAGCGGCCCTGCTGCTAAGTACCACACTATTTGCCCAGGATCAGAAGCCTAAATTGGCTTATCCGTTCGAGGATGAGATTAAAGCCTTTAAACAGCAGGATAGTTTGGCCATGCCTAAAGCAGGCGGTTACCTGTTTATTGGCAGCTCGTCTATCCGTAAATGGGTCGATCTGCCTAAGCATTTTGCCAATAAACCCATCGTTATGCGTGGCGTGGGCGGTTCGCAGATATCGCAATGGGTGAAGTATTATATGCCGTCGGTGGTTTATCCTTATAAGCCGTCGAAGATATTTATTTACGTGGGCGATAACGATATCGCGGCCGGAGCAGGTGCGCAATCAGTTTACGATAACTTTGTAACCTTGCTGGGTATGATCAAACAAAACTTGCCCAATGCCAAAGTATATTTTCTATCGATGAAATGGAGCCCCAGTCGCGCTAAATATTATAATGAAGTTGCCCTTGGCGATATGATGATAGACGCCTACATCAAAACACAAAAGAACGTAACCTATATCGATATGAATACCACCCTGCTTACCCCGGCCTCAAAGCCAGATTCGGCTATGTTTCAAAAGGATATGCTGCATTTGAATTTAGATGGATACGACAGGTGGGAGAAGGTGATTGCGGGTTATTTTTAGCCCCCCTCCAAACCTCCCCAAAGGAGAGGCTTAAAATGTGGTTGTAGAGAGGTACAAGAAAGGCCCGGGATATTCCGGGCCTTTCACCATAAACAAAACTATAAACTTAACTATATTGGTTATTTAAACACGCTGTACACGTTAGTGATCTTCCAGCCTTCGCCGGTGTTGGCCATAGTTACGTAGTTGCTGCGCACAAAGCCGTCGTATTTCATATCTACCTTCACTACGCTCAGGTCGTCGTTGCTTTCTACTACCGATGTGCTTACAGTGCAGGTTTGCTCAACGTTCTGGTTGTTTTTCAGGAAGCCGATCATTTCGGCTTTGCCGTAACTCATTACTTTGTCGCCGCGCAGCATGCTGAATTTTACAGTCGCATCAAGCACATCGCTCACGCCGGCCAGTTTGCCGTGGGCCATTGCATCAATGTAGGTGTTGATGGCGTAGTTTTTGGTTAAACGTTCTACCGGTTTATCTGCTGCTTTTGCTACACAAACAGTTGCTAATAATGCGAAGCCTAAGGCGATTGATTTTAAAGTTTTCATAATATTGTATTTTAAGGTTGTAAATTATTTTGTTGTTATTTTCTGATTATAAGATGCGGGGAGAAAGCAAAACGTTACAGCGTTTTGCACTAATTTGTTAGTTTTAACAAAACTTTAACATTTAGGCCGTATCCTTAACCTAATTGATAGCCAATAAATATATCTTATTAACAGATGGTTAGCTATACCACCATTATATTGCAATTTGCCGGGCAAGGCGAGAAGACCGGCTGGACCTATATCGAGATCCCGCCCGATATCGCGCAGCAACTGAAACCGGATAACCGCAAATCGTTCAGGGTAAGGGGTACTTTGGATAGTTTCCCTATCGCCGGAGTTGCATTGATGCCCATGGGCGAAGGAGTTTTTATTATGGCCATTAATGCCGAAATGCGTAAAGGCATCCGTAAGCATAAAGGCGCTATGCTGCAGGTAAGTTTAGAAGAGGATACCGAGTTTAAAGTAGAGATGCCCGATGATCTGCAGGAGTGTTTCGATTATGAACCCGAAGCGCTGGAGTTCTTCAACTCGCTGGTTAAATCGCACCGTAATTATTTTATCAAATGGATAAACGATGCCAAGACCGAAACTACGCGCGCTAACCGCATAGCCAATACCATCAACGCTGCGGTGCATAAATGGAATTATGGGCAGATGTTAAGGAACGCAAGGAAAGCCCCCTAAGCCCCTAAAGGGGGAATTAATGTGCAGATGTGCAAATTACAGATATGCAAATGAAAAGGAACCAATGACAGCGAAGCCAACATATCCACAAGTATACCTGTACCGTCGCATTGTGCAGGCCAAACTGTATATGGATAGCCATTACCACCAGGCTATCGATCTGCACGCTATATCAGACCAGGCTTACTTTTCGCGTTATCATTTTATCCGGTTGTTTAGTAAGATATATGGTAAAACGCCGCATCAGTATTTAACAGGTGTGCGTATCGATAAAGCCAAATTGCTATTAAAAACTGATATGCCGGTACAACAGGTTTGCTTCGCGGTGGGGTTTGACAGCATTGGTTCGTTTACCAGTTTGTTTAAGCGGTATGTTAAAGTTAGTCCGGCGCAGTATCGTAACGCCCAATTGCAACGTGCCGCCGATATGAGTGCCGCTCCGCTCAGGTTCATCCCCAATTGCTTTGCCGAGCAGAATGGTTGGGTGTAGCGTAATGTCATTGTGAAAAAACAAGATCGCGCATGGAAACTAACCAAGGCTAAGACTCACCCGGTCGCGGCTTCGCCCGACCACCCTCTCTTTCCTTCGGAAAAAGAGGGGACGGGGTTGTCCGATATTACTTCCAGCCCTCTTTCCGCGAAGCGAAGAGAGGGTCGACCAGCGTAGCGAGGTCGGGGTGAGTGTTGTCGTCATTGCCGTAGCGAACGCCCCCAGACAATAAAAGAATAGCAATTTTCAAGAAGTTTAATTAATTAGGCTTGATCATCTTTGCTAAAACTAACAACAGCAACAATGATCACCAAATTAAACCACGTCAGCATCTTCGTCCTCGATCAGGACAGCGCTTATGATTTTTATGTAAACAAATTAGGTTTCACCGTACATACCGATGCGGCTATGGGCCCCGGCGCCCGCTGGCTCACCGTTTGTCCGCCCGAACAACCCGACCTGGAAATTGCCCTGATGGGCATCAGTGAGGGGATGATGTTTAAAAAAGAAGCTGCCGCCCAAATGCGCGAACTGGTTGCGCAAGGTACTTTCGGCTTCGGTGTGTTTGAATGTAAAGACCTGATGGCTACCTACGAAGAATTAAAAGCTAAAGGTGTAGAGTTTACTAAAGAACCAACAAAGGAGTTTTACGGATACGAGGCTTTGTTTAAGGATGATTCGGGTAACTGGTTCTCGCTGGGGCAGAAGGAGTAGGTGTGAATGTGCAGGTGTGCAAATTACAAATGTGCAAATGATGTAGAGACTTACGACAGGATTAGAATTTGGGCGATTATTTGGTACGGTGAGCAGAGTCTGTCCTGTTCTTGTCCTACTTGTCCTGATCCCTGCCAGTAGGACAGCCGGACAAGCATTCGCCATCCCGTCATAAGCGGCAGCGAAACATCCCCAATCATGCACGCTGGCTTTGCTTATCGGGGATGCTTCGCTATCGCTCTGCATAGCGGATTGATTAATTACTGCACGAACCGCCCAACCTAAACCCGATTGGCGGGAAAGCTTTTGCGTGCGATAAACTGCGTGGGGGCAGGCAAAACTTGGACAGAAAGCGGGGCTATCGGCCGCTATGAAACACGGAACGTTCATTTTCTTTATGATATGATTTCACGGATTTAAGATTGATTTCACAGATCATTGATTGATGATGTCGCCGATCAAAAAACCTCTGTGTCCTCCGTGCAAACCTTTGTGCCCTTTGTGGTTAAATCACCACCACAACCTTCCAACACCCCAATGTGCAAAACTCATGGCACCCAAATAGGGCAACTATATTTATATTTACCCATCCATAATTTTTATAGCTGCTAATGAGTGAAGATTTAGGCAACCACGATGAGCCTTTAGATAACGAAGTAAACAAACTGCACAACGTCACATCGCTTGATGGATTGTACGAGAATTGGTTTTTGGACTATGCATCGTACGTTATCCTCGACCGTGCCGTTCCCCATATTAACGATGGTTTAAAGCCGGTTCAGCGCCGTATCCTGCACTCGCTGAAGGAGATGGACGACGGGCGATATAACAAGGCCGCCAACGTAATTGGTAACACTATGAAGTATCACCCACATGGCGATGCTTCTATTGGCGATGCTATGGTGCAGATAGGCCAGAAAAACCTGCTGATTGATTGCCAGGGTAATTGGGGCGACCCGATAACCGGCGACTCGGCAGCTGCGCCGCGTTACATTGAAGCGCGCCTGAGCAAGTTTGCGCTGGAAGTTGTTTTTAACCCCGATACTACCGTTTGGCAGGCCAGTTATGATGGCCGTAACAAAGAGCCTATCACCCTGCCGGTGAAGTTCCCGCTGTTGCTGGCGCAAGGTGCCGAGGGTATTGCAGTAGGCTTGGCTACCAAGATCTTGCCCCACAATTTTGTAGAGTTAATTGACGCTTCGATAGGGATCCTGCGTGGTGTACGTGCCGATCTGGTGCCCGATTTCCCTACCGGTGGCATGGCCGATTGTTCTAACTATAACGAGGGACAGCGCGGCGGGAAGGTACGTGTGCGCGCCAAAATTGTAGAGCGCGATAAAAAGACGCTGGCTATTACCGAGATCCCGTTCAGCACCACTACCGGCGGGCTGATTGACAGTGTGATAGCTGCCAACGATAAGGGTAAGATCAAGATCAAAAAAATAGAGGATAATACGGCCAAGGATGTGGAGATCGTGATCCACCTGGCGCCGGGGATCTCGCCTGATGTTACTATCGACGCCCTTTATGCCTTTACCGATTGTGAGGTTTCCATATCGCCCAATACCTGTGTGATCAGGGATGATAAGCCGCACTTTATGAGTGTGAACGATATCCTTGAGGAAAGCACCCTGTTCACCAAAGCCTTGCTGAAGCAGGAACTGGAGATACGCCTGGCCGAATTGATGGAGAAGATCTTCTTCAGTTCCTTACTGAAGATATTTATACAGGAGGGGATGTACAAACACCCTGACTATGAAAGCTCATCTACCTTTGAGCTGGTGGTAGAAACATTGACAAGGTTGTTCACCCCATTCTTCCCGCAATTTTACCGCGAGATACTGCCCGAGGATTACAAAAAGCTGATCGACAAACCGATGAGCAGTATCACCCGGTTCGACTTTAAAAAGACCGACGAGCAGATCAAAAACCTGAACGACGAGATAAAACAGGTAAAGCATCACCTGAAACATCTGACCGACTATACAATTGACTGGTTTGAGAAGCTGAAGGAGAAGTTTGGTAAAGACCGCGGACGCAAAACGGAACTACGGGCCTTTGATAAGGTGGAAGCCGCCCAAGTGGCCCTGGCTAATATCAAGTTGTATGTTAACCGAACCGACGGTTTCATCGGCTCGGGCTTAAAGCGTGATGAATCGGTTGCTTTTGTATGCGATTGCTCGGATATCGATGAGATCATCGTATTCCGCGAAGATGGTAAGGCGATTATCACCAAGGTGCAGGAGAAGGTATTCGTTGGCAAGGATATCTTGCACGTGGCCGTATTCAAAAAGAACGACGAACGAACGGTTTACAATATGATCTACAAGGATGGTGCTAGCGGCGTATCATATATCAAACGCTTTAGCGTAGTTGGCGTTACCCGCGATAAGGAATACGACCTGACCAAGGGTAGTAAAGGCAGCAAGGTATTATACTTCAGCGCCAACCCTAACGGCGAGGCCGAAGTGGTGAATATCCAACTGAAACCACATTCTAAACTAAAGAAGCTACAATTTGACGAAGACTTTGCCGAACTGGCTATTAAAGGCCGCGGCAGTATGGGTAATATCATTACCAAGTACCCGGTTAAAAAAATCGTGCTGAAAAGTAAAGGGGTATCTACGCTGGCCGGCCGCAAGATCTGGTATGATGATATCCTGAAACGCCTGAATGCCGATAGCCGTGGTAAATACCTGGGCGAATTTGATGGTGAAGATAAGATCCTGACCATGTTTGGTAATGGGGTGTACGAACTGACCAGCTTCGATTTGAATAACCACTTTGATGATAAGATGATCCTGATAGAAAAGTATAACCCTGAAAAGGTTTATACCCTGGTGCATTTCGAAGGTAAATCGAAGAATTACATGGTGAAGCGCTTTGTGTTCGAAAATACGGTGATCGGCAAACAAACCAGCGTCATCAGCGATGAAGGCGGATCTAAACTCATCCTGATATCTGGCGCGGCGCAGCCTATCGTAAGTGTGGAGCAGCTAAAAGGCAAAACCCTGACACCGGAAACCGCCGAAATTAACCTGGCCGACCTGATAGATGTAAAAGGCATGAAGGCCATGGGTAACCGCCTCTCGGCACATACGGTGCAAAGCATAACACTCATTAGCGAACATGACGACGAAGCCGATGTGCCCGATCCGGAACCAAACAGTGTGGAGGAAACTGAGATTGTGACCACTCCTGAAGAAAAAGAGGTAGCCGATATCCCACCTGCGAAAGATGTACAGCCGGTAGCCGAAGCAGCGCCATCGGCACCGGCTTTTGAACCGGAAACATCGGTGAAATCGGAAGAAAAATCTGTGGAATCAATAGAAGAATCTGTGCAATCACCGGAAGAAAAACCGGTTGATCCACCTGCAAAAAAGATCGATTTCGAGATCACCAACCCCGATGATATTGAAATGGATGATAAAGGGCAGTTGGGCTTGTTTTAATAAGTGCTTATAGTTAGTATGGATGCTGTTAAACCAATTGATACCCTGGCATTTTTCCCCGTAGTACAAAGCCACCTGGTTGAGCTATTACGTGGACTTAGCGCGGATGATTGGCAGCGCCCAACGATATGCAAAGGTTGGAGTGTAAAAGATATTGCCGCCCATTTATTGGATGTCGACCTGCGGCTGATCTCGTTATATCGTGATCATTATTCGCACCACGATGGTACGGTTATTAATTCCTATCAAAGCCTTGTGGGTTATTTAAATCAGCTTAATCATAGCTGGGTTGTTGCGGCGCGGCGGTTAAGCCCGGCTGTAATTACCGATCAGCTGGCGCAAAGCGGGCCGCAGATTTATGCGCTGTTAAAAGAGTTGCCACCGTTTGAGAATGCTGTGTTTTCTGTAGCCTGGGCTGGCGAAGACGTATCGCCAAACTGGTTTCATGTTGCACGGCAGTATACCGAAATTTGGCATCATCAACAGCAAATAAGGCTGGCGGTTGGCCAAACAGCGCCATTAATGACGGCTGAGTTATACTACCCTTTACTGGATACCTTTGCCCGGGCCTTGCCGCATACCTATCGCGAAGTTGACGCTAAAGAAGGGACTGTGGTGAAGATGAGCATTACAGGGAATGGAGGCGACACATGGTATTTGTGTAAACAACCGGGAGCATGGCAGCTTTTTACAAGCGATACAGATACCGCTGCTAATGCAACCATTATTATTGACGGGGAGATCGCGTGGCGTTTGTTTACAAAAGGAATTACCCGTGATGAAGCTTTAAATTATATTTCAATCAGCGGTGATGAACGGTTGGCCCTGCCTGTACTTGGCATGCTATCGGTGATGGCCTGATACTAATAAAAAAACCTGCGCATGTACCACATACGCAGGTCCCAAACTAACTAAACGTTCAATTAAATTAAAAGAATTACTCACCGGCAAATAACGGCATAACGTATCAACGTAATGTTAAGCGAGTAATAAGTTTGCCTGAAATTGGCGGGTGTAAAAACAACACCATCCCGGTTGATTAAATCCCGATTAATTACCGCATTATCAACCGCTTTGTTATATTTGCCATTCGCCATCCCTAATGCGAATTGAATATGTCTAAAAAGAAAACAGAGGATAAACAGGACGAAAAAAAGCACAAAGCGGTAGTTAATAAAAAATCGCTGGCATTTTTCGAGCAATATATCAATAACCCATCGCCAACAGGGTTTGAATATATGGGCCAGCAAATGTGGCTTGATTATATCAAACCCTACATCGACGAATATTATACCGATAACTATGGCACTGCCGTTGGCGTAATTAATCCTAAGGCCGAGTATAAAGTAGTTATTGAAGCCCATGCCGATGAGATCTCGTGGTTTGTAAACTATATCACCAGCGATGGTTTGATCTATGTGATCCGTAACGGCGGTTCCGATCACCAGATCGCTCCGTCAAAACGTGTGAATATCCATACTGATAACGGTATTGTGAAAGCCGTGTTCGGCTGGCCGGCCATCCATACCCGCTTAGGCGGCGAAAAAGAAGAAGCGCCAACGCTGAAAAACATCTTCCTTGATTGCGGTTGCACCAGTAAGGAAGAGGTAGAGAAATTAGGTATCCACGTAGGCTGCGTAATTACTTACGAAGACGAGTTTATGGTGCTTAACGACCGCTACTACGTTGGCCGTGCGCTGGATAACCGTGCCGGCGGCTTCATGATAGCCGAGGTTGCCCGTTTACTGAAAGAGAACAAAAAGAAGCTGCCTTTCGGCCTGTACATCGTAAACGCGGTTCAGGAAGAGATTGGTTTGCGTGGTGCCGAGATGATCGCCCATCGCATTAAACCGAATGTGGCTATTGTTACTGATGTTACCCACGATACTTCTACCCCGATGATCAACAAGATCACCCAGGGCGATCTGGCCTGTGGCCGTGGCCCGGTAGTATCATACGCGCCGGCTGTACAAAATAACCTGAATAAGTTGCTGATAGAAACGGCTAAAAAAGCCGATATTCCTTTCCAGCGCCAGGCTTCATCTCGTTCTACAGGTACCGATACCGATGCCTTTGCTTATTCTAACGATGGCGTGCCATCGGCCCTGATCTCGTTACCGTTGCGTTACATGCATACCACGGTTGAAATGATCCATAAGGAAGATGTAGACAACGTGATCAGCCTGATATACGAAGTGCTGCTGAATATTAAAGACGGACAGGATTTCAGGTATATCAAATAGTCCGGAAGTCGGGAAAGTCCGAAAGTCCGAAAAGATAGGATGACAGGAAGTCCGTAAGATATTTTGAGACTGCAAAAACAAAAGATAGAGAATCACCTTTAACAAAAACATATCACCCCATTTTTAAACAAATGAAACCAACACTTTTGATCCTGGCCGCAGGTATGGCCAGCCGCTATGGCAGCATGAAACAGGTAGATGGCTTTGGCCCTAACGGCGAAACCATTATTGATTATTCTATTTATGATGCTATTAAAGCAGGCTTCGGTAAGGTGAGCTTTATCATCCGCGAGGAATTTCTGGATAACTTTAAAGCTATATTCGAGCCTAAACTGGCTGGCAAGGTAGAGACCGATTACGTTTTCCAAAGCTACGATCTTACGCAGTTCGGTATCGATAAAACCATCGAACGCGCTAAGCCATGGGGTACTGCCCACGCGGTTTTAGCTGCCCGCAACCAGGTGCACGAACCTTTTTGCGTGATTAATGCCGATGACTATTACGGTTACGACGCGTTTGAAAAAATGGCCAAATTCCTGACCGAAGAAGTGCGCGACGACCATTACTCGCTGGTAGGTTACCAGATCGGTAATACCCTGTCTGATTACGGATCGGTATCGCGCGGTGTTTGCGATATGGATGATAAAGGCAATATGATTGGTGTTACCGAACGTACCGAAGTTTACTGGAAAGACGGCGATATTTATTACAAAGATGCCAACGGCGAAACTGAACTATCGGCCGATAGCCGCGTATCGATGAATTTCTGGGGCTTCACCCCGGCCGTTTTCAAGCAAAGCGAAGAAATGTTTAAACGCTTTGTTGACGCTAACGAAAGCAACCCTAAAGCCGAGTTCTTTATCCCACTGGTTGCCGACGAACTGATCAAAACCGGCACCGCCGATTTTAAAGTGATCCCAACCTCATCAAAATGGTTTGGTGTTACTTATAAAGAGGATAAACCTATCGTACAGAAAAATATCTCGGATTTGGTAGCTAACGGTACCTATCCGGCTAATTTGTGGGCGTAAGCAGTAAACTACACCCACCCAACCCGTCATAGTGAGCGTAGCGAACTATCCCAAACTTTACAGAGCGGCTCTGCTTATCGGGGATAGTTCGCTATCGCTCACTATGACGGGTTTGTTTTTCCGCTGAAGCCTCACCCTGCCCTCTCCAGAGGAGAGGGTTCCAAAGTCTCCCCCTTTGGGGGAGATTTAGAGGGAGCTTTCATCGGCATGTCATAAAAAACCATTAGAGGCCGCCGGGATTATATCGCTCACTATGACGGGTTGGAACGAAACAAAAAATCCCGCCAACAAGCGGGATTTTTCCATTTAATTAAACTTTATTATAAACCTGCACTAAATTCCAGGGGAGACGGATTATAATTCGAACAAGAACGCTTTTTGATTATTCTCGTCGGTATAAATATTTACCACGCGTTTGGTAACCTCCTTATTTGATGTTACTTTGATGGTGTATTTGCCGGTTTCCAAAGCGCTTAATACATAGCCTTTCAACACGTCGTTGCTGTTTTTAGCCTGGATATCTTTCATCACTACATTGCCATCGGCATCGTAAATAGCTACTGATGTTTTGCTTACATCGGCTTTGTGAATGATCACGCCAACGCCTTTGTCCTGTGCAAGAGCGGTGAACACCACTACATCTTTTTTAGCGGCAACAGGTGCGGCTTTTTTGCCTGGGTTTTCGGTTGCGAATACGCCGGTGCTAACTAAGGCTAATACTGCTATAAGGGCTGAAGATTTGATTAAAGTTTTCATGATATTTAAGATTTTTATGTGGTTAATATTTTGTTGTTTGATTGTTTCAATGACCAAAACAACAAAGAATATCCGAGCTGAAAATATCTAATAGACCACCTTTGGATATAACTCGACCAAACCCTCAAAAAGCACTATTTTTTATAAATCAGGCACTTATGTGCGGTTTTTGGGGTTTGATATATTGAAACCAGGGGTTCGTCTATTGATTTTGGAAGTTGGTAGATGAATTGTGTTACTTATATCGTCATCGTGAGCGATAGCGAACGATCCCCGGCAAGCAGGGATGTTTGCAGTTCGGTGGATGTCTGTTTCAAAACCAATAGCAATAAAACCTGTTGATTAATCATGCACACCGAATTAACAGGAAACATTCAACACATCAGTAATAAGGATAATTGTACCCTCATAAAAACAGCAAATGCAGAAGCAAGGGTTTGGGTTTACTCACCAACTATTATCCGGGTAAATATCAGTCGCGGGTTTAACGCTAATGATCATTCGTTCGCCGTCGTTCAACAGCCGGATAAGAATGTCAGTTACGATGAATCGCCTGATGAAGTGTGTATCCACACCGGTCAGTTGGAACTGCGGATAACCAAATCGCCCCTGCGGTTTAACTTTTACACACCCGATGGCATTTTACTAAACGGTGACGACGAGCGCTTCGGCACCTTATGGCAGGGAGATAACGTAACCAGTTACCGCAAGCTATTTAAAGACGAACGCTTTATTGGTTTGGGTGAAAAGACCGGTGATCTTGATCGCCGCGGCAGCAATTACGTAAACTGGAATACCGACGCCGTTGATTACGGGCCCAAGACCGATCCGCTGTATAAAACCTTTCCCTTTTTTATAGGCCTGCACAGCAACCTTACCTACGGTTTCTTCCTGGATAATACGCATCGTTCGTTCTTTGACTTTGGCGCCAGTACCGACCATATCATGTACTGGCTCGGCGCCGCCGGCGGCGATATGAACTACTACTTCTTCGGCGCGCAGGGCGTGGCCAATATTATACAGGATTATACCTGGTTAACCGGTTGTATGGAGATGCCGCCGCTGTGGAGCCTCGGCTACCAGCAATGCCGCTGGAGTTATATGAGCGCCGCCGAAGTACTGGACATAGCCAAAACCTTCCGCAAGCATAAAATACCGGCCGATGTGATGTATTGCGATATCGACTATATGGATGGCTTCAAGATCTTCACCTGGGATAAAAAGACCTTTGCCGATCCTAAAGCCCTGCTGGATGAACTGAAAAGTATGGGTTTTAGACTGGTGACCATTGTTGATCCCGGCATTAAGATAGAAGAGGGTTATCAGCAATACGATGAGGGCATCTCCAATAACTACTTTGCCACCTATCCCGATGGCGAGAATTACATCGGCGAGGTGTGGCCGGGCCGCTGCCACTTCCCCGATTTTTTTGATAAGGAAGTACGTGAATGGTGGGGCCGATCATTTAGCGCGCTGACCCAACCCGGTGTGGAAGGCTTTTGGAACGATATGAACGAACCTGCCGCCTGGGGCCAAAACGTACCCAACATTGTGAAATTTGGCGAACATTATATGCCCGAGGTTCGGAATGCCTATGGCATGCAAATGTCGCGCGCTACCTATAATGGCACCAAACATTTACTAAACGGAAAGCGCCCGTTTGTGCTTACCCGCGCGGCATATTCCGGCATACAACGCTACTCGGCCGTGTGGACGGGTGATAATACCGCTAACGACGCCCATATGCTATTGGGCTGCCGGTTGGTAAACAGCCTGGGTATAAGCGGTGTATCCTTTACTGGGGTGGATATCGGCGGCTTTAGCGGCAACCCTACGCCCGAACTGATGGTGCGTTGGAACTCCATTGGGGTGTATATGCCCATGTTCCGTAACCATGCGATGATGGGTACCATTATGCGCGAACCCTGGCGCTGGGGCAAGCAGAACCAGCGCATCATTAAAAAAGATATCGAATTGCGATACCAATTGCTGCCTTACATCTATTCCTCATTTTACCAATCGCACCAAACCGGGTTGCCAATTAGCCGTACGCTGGCTATCGAACACCCGTTTGATCTGCATGTATACGATGCCGATCACCAAAACCAGTTTATGTTTGGCGATAATATGCTTGTTGCCCCTGCCGAAAGTTTGCAGCGTACCATAAAAGTTTACCTGCCACCCGGCGAGTGGTACCGATTAGGCACCGATAAAAAACTGAACGGCGGAAAGATCATAAAAGCGGATGCGCCACTAACTGATCTTCCGGTATTCATCAAGGCGGGCGCGATCATCCCCTTGCAAAGCGTAGTGCAAAGCACCAACGAACCAGGGGACGGCATCCTGCAACTGCACATCTGGAATGGCAGGCAGGCTACGGAATTTGTTTACTACGAAGATGACGGCTTGACTTACAGCTATGAGCAGGGGGCTTATTATAAACGTACTATATGCTTCGATCCGAAGAAAAGGCAGGTGTCGTTATCGGCAGTTGAGGGGAATTTTACCTCGAGGTTTAACCAGGCTAAAGTGGTATGGCATGGGTTTGGAGATGCGAAGGGTAAAGCGATAGCTTTAGCGGATGGTGAAGTGGTGGTGAGTTATTAAGTCTTATTTTGTCATTGCGAGCGATAGCGTGGCAATCTCGCAGGACAAGCAAGCCGGACTTGCCTATGAGATTGCCGCATCGCTACGCTCCTTGCAATGACAAATGGTGTTTCTTACCGCTTCGTCGAATTATTCAGTAACCGATACCCCACCAACTCATCCCATCGCGCGCTTACCGGGCGATAATATACCAGTAACTGGTAATCGTTCTCGGTTTCAAAATGGCTGCCTTCCAGCAGGGTATAATCGGGTTTGTGCGTGGTGGCATCAACCCAAACGTAGGCATAGTCGTACACGCCTTGTTTTAAAAGCAGGTTAATGTAAAAGCGGGCGGTGCCGTTATCGTATTCCAGTTTGCTGCTGGCATCCATACGCCAGTTGTTAAATTGGCCAACGATGTAGATATCGCCCTCGCGGCCGGTTTTGGTGCTTGCGAAGCTAAAGTAAACATGCGCGTAATCGGCATCGGTGCGGGCATCACGGCCATCTGTGCTGTTGACGAAGTATTTACCATCATTGTCGTACTCAAAAGTATAATCGGGCCGGTCGCGCGGGTGATCGGGAAGCAGGATAACGGTGTTGATGCTGTCGCGATAAATGCGGTTTACCCGTTCGGAATTTACCTGCAGCGTCCGGATATCAAAATGCCGGAACTCGTTACCGCCGGGAAAATCGTTGGTGGCTACATCATTATAGATCAGCTGTGTGCCGCGGATAAAGGACGGACGGCTATTCATGATTCCCGTTTGCGTACGGGCATTTTGCATAATAAAGGTACGGATATCGTTGTAAGGGTTCTGCACATTCAGGCCGCCATATTCCACCTGGAAATTGACCTTTTGGTTGGTTTGGCGCAGCGCCGTATTTTGCGATGGGGTGATATCGGCAAACAAACCCACCTTACTGCCCAGCACATACAGGCGGCGGGTAAGAACGATCTTGTTCTGATCCCCGTCCTCGTAAACCTTTAACAGGTAATTGCCTGCAATTTTGGGGATGATGTTTTGATTGGGCAGTTGCAACTCGTAATGCACATATTTTTGCCGCGTAGCTACCGAATAGCGGTAATCCATCAGGCGGTCTTCGGTAAAGCTTTGCAGGTATTCGGTAGGCGACAGGTTTGATGAATGCCACTCGGCATCGCAATGCTCCAGGGTGTAATTATAATAGCGGCTGCGGTTGGTCAGATCATCAAACGACAGTAACAGCTGATCATTGCTGCGTAAATTAATTACCGGGAACGAACCATCCTTGCCCAAAATACTTAGCTGCACACTTTTAATTTCCGGGCGGTAAACCATATCGTTATAAACTATAGTTTGCTGGGCCGTGGCTTTTAAAGTAATGAATAACAGAAATAAAATATAGCGGTATAACTTCATTGGGTTTTATCCTTTGGATGAAGCAAGATATAAAAAGCCCATGAATTTTGGGTGAAACGGTACGATCTGGTTTGCAGCGGCGTTCAGTTTTTACAATTGTTTATTACCTTTACTCATTAAATCAAACAAAATATATGAGAACAATAAAAACATTTGCACTGATATTATTTATGGCCTTTGGCGCACAGGTGAAAGCCGCGGATAACGCCGCCATCAGCCACCTGATAAAAGCTTATTTGGGCATGAAGGACGCCCTGGCTACCGATAACAGCAAAACCGCCAATGCGCAGGCCAAACTGTTTACCGCCGCTGTTAAGGAAGTAAACGCCAGCACTATGGATGCCGCCCAAAAAGCCGCCTGGACCAAATACGGCCAAAAACTACGCTTCAACGGCGACCATATCGCCGAATCGACCGATATTGCTCATCAGCGTGAGCACTTCCAAAAACTGTCTGACGATTTTTACGGCCTGATCAAAAACATGAAAAGCAACGACGTTACCCTGTACCGCCAGTATTGCCCTATGAAAAAGGCTTACTGGTTAAGCGCCAGCGACAAAATATCGAACCCGTATTACGGTAAAGATATGGATGAGTGCGGTGAAGTTAAGGAGACGATAAAGGCGGTGAAGTAACCAACCCGTCATCCTGAGCGATAGCGAAGGATCCCCGACAAGCAGAGCTGATATGCATAGTTTGGGATCCTTCGCTATCGCTCAGGATGACGAGTTTGAGTATAAAACAAAAAGAGGCCGTCTCATAAGTCAATTATGAGGCGGTTTTTTCGTTGATGCCGATTTAGATGAGTTATTAGGAAAGCGGGACTGTATCAGCCTGCTTTCGATTTTTTTGAGTTGGTTCAGGTGTTTTTATCGGATAAAAAGCCTTTTTTATCAGGCTTTCCACTTTCTGAGGTTATGTGCGATGGATAATAACCCTATTTCGACCTCGGTTTTGGACATTCCCTTCAGCAGGAATCGCCTGAAGCCGTGATTATGCTTCAGGTTGGCGAACACCGGTTCGACATCTGCGGGCCGTCGCTTTCGGTATTTGATGCCCTGTTCGGTATTCAATCTTTCTTTCGCTATCTGCTTGTGTATTCTAAGGCTGTGGTTGATCTCCACCACGCGGTTACCGGCTGCTTGGTGACAAACGCCCCGCATGGGGCAGTTTTCACAATTCTGCGCCTGATAGCGGCTGATCAGTTGCACATAGCCGGATGTGGAGACCCGCTGCCCGGTGCCGATATGCTGCATGTGTTGTCCCATCGGACATACCAGGTAATCTTCCTGTTCATTATAGTGCAAACTGTCATTACCGAATGCTTTGATGCCTTTATTTTGTTCCTGGTCGAACGTGTTGTATTTGATATAAGCTTCAATGCCTTTTTGCTGTAATACGCCATAGTTCTCGTCCGAACCGTAGCCCGCATCGGCCACTACCGCTTTTGGAAGTGCATGATATAAAGTTTCGTATTGTTCGATGTGTGATGGAAGGGTCTGGTAATCGGTTGTGGTTTGGTGCAGGCTATAGTTCAAGATGAACTGCTCCTGGGTGGAGATCTGCAGATTGTATCCGGGTTTAAGCTGCCCGTTCAGCATAGGGTCTTCTTTCATCCGCATGAAGGTGGCACCCGGGTCGGTCTTCGAAAAGCTGTTGCGACCGCCTAACAGCTTTTCCTGCTCGTCATACCGGGCCAGGTTCTCCGGCCAGTGCTTTTTGGCATAGTTCAGCTTCTGCCTTACTTTCTTATCGACATCTTCCTTATCGTCCAGGGCGGCGTTGATCTTTGAGATCGTTTCTTTTACTTTTTCCGGGTTGATCTCGCTGTATTCCAGCGGTGCGGTGTCTTTAAGTTCTTCGGCAGCGATGGTTTGCGCATAACTCCACAGTTCATCCAATTGGGCTTTCATCTTCTCCTTGCTGTTCTTAATGCTTTTGCCCCATACAAAAGTGTACTTGTTCGCTACCGATTCGATCTTGGTACCATCGGTAAAAACAGCTTCTTTCAGCGAGACGATACCTTCCTGCTGTAATAACAATACGATCTGTGAGAAGATCTCCTTTAAAACACCCGACAGCTTCTCGCTCCGGAAACGGTTGATGGTATTGTGATCAGGCTTTTTCATGCCTAAAAGCCACATGAAATGTACATTCTGCGCGGCCTGGTCTTCCAACTTCCGTGAAGAATACGTGTTGGTCAGATAACCGTAGATCAGCAGCTTGAGCATCAGCCGCGGATGAAAGCTGGATGCCCCGCCGCCTTTATACTTGCGGTTAATCGGTTTAACATCTACCTGATCGACCACCTTCGATACAATACGTACCGGATGACCCTGCGGTACCAGTTCCTCCAGTTTATACGGTAAAAAGGTTAACTGGTCAGGATCATATTCCTTAAAGACTACTTTTCCTCCCATGCCTTTAAGTTACTGAAAATTACGCTCAAAAACAAAGAGGCTGCCTCGCTTTTGAGACAGCCTCTTTTTGTTTTATCTGCATTGCCAAATGACTCAATGCCCCAATGACAGCGCAGCGAATGGCTCAATGACCTAATCGCGATTAAACATCCCAGCCAAAATAATTCTTAGCGTTATAGAAGCAGATATCCTGCACCACCTTACCGATCCACTCGATATCAGCAGGCAGTTCGCCATTCTCCACATCATCGCCAAACAGGTTACACAGCAGGCGGCGGAAGTACTCGTGGCGGGGGTACGACAGGAAGCTGCGCGAATCGGTCAGCATACCTACCAGGCGGCTTAATAAGCCCATGTTAGATAAGGCGTTCATCTGCTTGATCATGCCGTCTTTTTGATCGAGGAACCACCAGGCCGAACCGAATTGGATCTTGCCGGCAACCGAACCATCGTTAAAGTTACCGATCATGGTAGCCATCAGCTCGTTATCGGCCGGGTTAAGGTTGTAGATAATAGTTTTGGCCAGTTTATCCTGGGTATCCAAACGGTTAAGAAATTTAGACAGCATACGCGCCTGGCTAAAATCGCCGATAGAATCCCAGCCGGTATCCGGGCCTAAGATGGACAGCATGCGGGTATTGTTGTTACGCAAAGCGCCTAAGTGAAATTGCTGCACCCAGCCCTTCTCATGGTCCCACTCGGCAAAGTAAACCAGCATGGCCGATTTAAACTTCAGTATCTCCATCGGCATCAACACGCCATTGGCACGGATGGTATCAAATATCGCGCTGATCTCGGCATCGGTATAATCCTCGGCATAGATCTGCTCCAGGCCGTGGTCGGATACCGAACAGCCGTTAGCCGCGAAGTAATCATGACGGGCCTTTAATGCCGATAAGTAATCATCAAAAGTGCTGATGCTGGTATTGGTTACACCTTCCAGTTTATCAATGTAAGCGTTCAGACCGGCAACATCATCGGCAGCCATGGCCTTATCCGGGCGGTAGGCCGGTAATATTTTTACACCGTAACCATCAGCCTTAATTTGCTGGTGGTATTCCAGGTTATCCAGCGGATCGTCGGTAGTACATACCACCTTTACGTTCATGTTCTGGATCAGGCTGCGTACTTTAAACTCGGGCGTTTGCAGTTTGGCGGTACACTCGTCGTAGATCTTTTTAGCAGTGGTTGATGATACGATGTCGTGCACATCAAAATAACGTTGTAACTCCAAATGTGTCCAGTGATACAGCGGGTTGCGCATGGTGTATGGCACGGTGGCTGCCCATTGTTCAAATTTTTCGTAATCGGTACCGTTGCCGGTGATGTATTTTTCGTTCACACCGTTGGCACGCATGGCACGCCATTTATAATGATCGCCGTATAACCAAATTTGGGTAAGGTTGGCAAAATTACCGTTAGCTGCAATCTGATCGGGCGGCAGGTGGCAATGGTAATCAATTATCGGCATTTGCTTCGCATAGTCGTGGTACAACCTGCGGGCAGTCTCTGTTTTCAGTAGGAAGTTTTCGTCTAAAAAATTGCTCATAAAAAGATTGACTTCAAGCTAAATGGGGTGCCCGAAGCGCCGCTAAGGTATTAATTATTCTGCTTTTATTAATGCTGCAACTATCCTGATTGTATAGCGCTGTTGTTTATTTATTCATCGCAATTGGCATAGCATTCATTTGCATATCTGCACATCCACGCATTTGCACATTTTCCACTATTTTTGCGCCATGCCCCATCACGATGCCATCATTACCTACAAAACCCCGCGTAAGGCCCGCTTATCAAGCACCATATTTTATTTTATATCCGGGTTCGGTTATTCGGCATGGGCGTCGCGCATACCATCTATACAGGCGCATCTTCACTTAAACGAGGCTCAACTGGGGGCAGTACTATTTGCTATGCCGGCCGGGTTAATGCTCACCATGCCGGTCACAGGGCAACTGCTTAGCCGTTTTACCAGCCGCAGCATTATGCTTTCGGGGGCCCTTGTATTTAACCTGATGCTGATATTGATGGGTTTTGCGACTCATACCTGGCAGGTGGTAACCATATTGTTTTTCTTTGGCTCATCACGAAATTTATTCAACCTGTCGCTCAACGCACAGTCGGTAAGCGTTCAATCGCTGTACGATAGGTCTATCATGACTTTTTTCCACGGAATATGGAGCATGGCCGGTTTTGCCGGGGCGGCGGTAGGTTACCTGATGGTGATGTTTAATATTGCCCCGAACTGGCATTTTCCGGGCGTAGGGATTGCCATGATTGTAACTGCGCTATTGTTTTTTCCGGATACGATTTACCATAAACCATCGGCGCAGCAAAAAAAGCCGGTGTTTTCCCTGCCCGATAAATTCCTGCTCAAGTTCGCCCTGATATGCTTTGCCTGTATGGCCTGCGAAAATACGATGTACGATTGGAGCGGCATCTATTTTGAAAAAGCGGTGCATACCAGCAAACATGCTGCTACAATAGGTTTTGTATTTTACATGGTAGCCATGACCATCAGCCGGTTTGTTGGCGACACCCTGGTGAACTGCTACGGTGTGAAGTCGATTTTATATTATAGTGGCTGGCTTACCTTTGCTGGTATGGCTATAGCATCGCTGATACCATATCCTGTGATCGCCTGTGTCGGTTTTGTATTGACTGGGGCCGGGGTATCGTGTGTGGTGCCGCTGGTGTTCAGTATGGCGGGTAAATCAAAAACCATGAGCGGCGCGCTGGCCATCGCGGCCATATCAACTATTGGGTACCTGGGGTTTTTGCTGGTGCCGCCTTTGGTGGGTTTTGTAGCGCAGGGGCTGGGCTTAAGGGTTGCTTTTGGAATGATGTCTGCATTCGGCCTGCTCATTGTGTGGATGGTATCATTAATAAAGGAAGAAGAACAAGTGTAACAATTACACAATAATAGGCTCTAAGTTTAAATCACTCAAAAAAAAAACTGATCTGTAATATATGAGCACCCTGCACATCCTCAACGGCGACTCGACCTTGTATGGTTTTAAGCAAACCAGTATCGATGGCGATACCATGGTTTGGCGCGAAGTTTTATCCGAAGGCCCACTGGAAATGAACATCGGCGCTGCCCACTTTTGGGAAACCCGCTGCCAGTGGATCTGCAAAACATTCGACGATAACGATATGGACTACCGCCGGGATATGGTAGACCACCTTGCCCAGTTAACCGAACCGCACGACGAAATTAACCTGTGGTTCGAGTACGATCTGCACTGCCAGAGCAATATGCTGGGCGTGATGAACTACCTGCACCAGTTAACCGACTTATCGGCACCGAATATTTACCTGATCAGTCCGGGCGAGTTTCCCGGCAAGCCCGATTTTGCCGGCATGGGCGAACTGAACGGCGAAGAGCTGCAATACCTGTACGATAACATCCGCTTGCAACTAAGCGAAGTGGACTTTACCATTGCCGCCGAAACCTGGGAAATGTATGTAAAACATGATGCTGAACATTTGGAGCAGTATCTTGCTAATACCCAGTTTTGGGGGAGCCTGCATTTGCTGAAGCCCGCTTTACAAGCCCACCTAAAGCGCCTGCAACTGAATGAAGCCGGTTTGAATTACGTTGAACAAAAATTGCTGGATATTTATAACAGCGGCATCACCAAATTTCAGGATATGTGTATGAAATTTTGGGAAACGGAAAAAATATACGGCATGGGCGACCTGGAGATTGGGCTTTATTTGCAGCGGTTGAAAGAGAAGGTTGGTTTGCCGGAACTTTCGTAACACATTTATAAATAACTTGTCATTGCGAGCGATAGCGCGGCAATCTCGTAGCTGGTTTACCCGCGAAGAGATTGCCACGTCGCTCCATCGCGCATCCCCGGCTTGCTTTACAGCAATGACAAGAAACTACGGCTTAGCGTTTTCCAGCGCTCGGTTAGCCCGCTTAACAGCCAGGCGCTCCTTCCAATCCATATATTTCACCCTGAAATTCTTCTTCATCACATCATCAAACTTACGCTGGATAGTGAGGTTATACAAACTTTTAGCCTTCACCACCCACGATTTATCCCAGGCCCTTAGCGAAATAGAGAACGAACCATCAAGGTACTTCATCCAATGCCAGTAACCGGTAGGCATAAACAAGGTATCACCGTGCTCAAGAAAAGCTTCCTGCCCTTCAATACCATCTAAAGCCGGGAATTTTTCAAAATCCGGGTTCTCAATATCATAGTCTTCCAGCGCGTAGGTAGCAAAGGGGATCCGGTACAGGCGCTCACTCCATTTGTTGTCGAATAGAATCACATGCTTACGCCCATTAAAATGAGTATGAAAGATGTGCGCCAAATCGATATCGTAATGTAAAAACGTAACCGAACCGGCGCCGCCGAAGAACATGTTAGGATATTTGTCAAGGAAACCACCCATCAGGTCTTTGGGGGCAACGTAATCATCCAGCAGGGCCGGCGCTTGTTTGATCGGATCGAACAGGAAGATACGAAGATCGGTAGGCTGCTTTTGGATCAGGTCGATATAATCGGCAAACTTCATCTCCGCAGCCGCAGCGTTGATGGGTTTGGAGGGGTCGGCTTTTGAACTATCGTACAAGGGGACTGTCTTATCGCCAACAACTTCCTTTAAATACTCGAAGGTCCATTTTTGCAGGGCAGGCCAGGTCTCGGTAGCTTTTTGGATCACCAGCGGCCTGCGCGGGATTAAGTAATTATTAATAAAATCTTCCTTGCTGATATGATCTACCCTGTCAATAGGCGCCAGATTTAAACCCATATTCATATTAAATTAACATGGCAAAAATATAGCCGATTATAAAATCATCAAAACCGGGATATTGTTTTTGATATGGAGATGACAGTTTGTTGGGGGCGTGTTAACGGCGATTTAACCACAAAGTACACAAAGAAGCATACTGTTTATTAACACAAAGGGCACAAAGCTTTTTTACTTAATAAGTTATCAAAGCCTTTGTGCCCTTGGTGAAAAATCTTTGTGCCTTTGTGGTTAAATTGCCACATTATCACACTTCAGGATAGGTTCTCCAAATATTTATACCCGCTGCCGGTGTTGAGTAACAACACGGTCTCGCCATCGTGCAGCCAGTTGCTGGCTTTTAATTGCTTAAAGGCATGCCACAGGGCGGCGCCTTCGGGGGCTATCAGCATGCCTTCGTTGCGGGCTATTTCTTTCAGAGCTGCTTCCATATCGGCATCGCTTACGCTGAGGGCGTTGCCCTGGCTTTCGCGCAGTACCTTTAGTATTAACTTATCGGCATAAGGTTTGGGCACGCGCAGGCCGTTGGCTATGGTGAAGCCGCCATCGGTAAATTCGGATACGCTGTGCTCGCGGTGAAAAGCTTTAACAATGCCGTTGCAACTGTCCGACTGTACGGCTACCATCCTTGGGCGATGGCTGTCTATCCAACCCATGCGTTCCATCTCGTCAAAGGCTTTCCATATGCCCAGCAAGCCGGTACCGCCGCCGGTGGGGTATAGTACCACATCGGGTAGTTGCCAGTTAAACTGTTCGGCAATTTCGTAGCCCATGGTTTTTTTGCCTTCAAGGCGGTAAGGTTCTTTAAGGGTAGATACCTGGAACCAGCCGTTCTGCAGCGCTTCCTCGTTGGCCAGTTTACCGCAATCGCTAATGCTACCGTCAATTTCTACCAGGGTAGCTCCATACAGGCGGCATTCATCTTTAAATAGCTTGGGGGTGAGTTTCGGCATGTAAACTATCGCTTTAATCCCAGCTTTAGCCGCATAGGCTGCCAGCGCGCCACCCGCATTGCCTGCTGTTGGTGTGACAATGGTGTCTATGCCTAATTCTTTAGCCTTTGATACGGCCGCGCCAATTCCCCGTGCTTTGAACGAGCCGGTTGGGTTGCCCGCTTCATCTTTGATAAAAACGTTGATATCGCCTGCTATATGTTGCAGGTTTTGCAGGGGCAGGATAGGCGTGAAGCCCTCGCCAAGGGTAACAATGTTCCCGGTATCAATCACCGGCATTAACTCGCGGTAGCGCCACATGTTAGCCGGCCTGCCGGTTAGCATTTCTTTGGAAATTGTTCCGTCCAGTTTATATTCCGCAAAAAGCGATGAGTTGCAGGTGCCGTTATTACATACCGTTTGCACCGCCGTCGCCACATAGGTTTTGCCACATTCGGGGCAGCGTAAATGGGTGATCAATGATCCTGTTTCGGGGATAACAGTAGGGTGCGGGGTAGCGACGGTTAGCATGGCTGGTATTAATTATATTAATAATGGGCTTATAATTATTGGCAATCTTAGACAATAAAAAATAGCTTTTTGATATAAATAACACCAATTTTACAGAAAGTGTGCACGATATTTTTTAATAGGTTATTACTATAAATTATAGTGAGATTGCGCCGATTTAAGAATGATTTCACCGATGAAGAAATTATAAGAAGAAAAATCTGTGAAATCATTCTCAAATCGGTGTAATCAACATGTAAATTAGCTTATCAAACCAATCTATTCAGACATGTTACTTTCACGCTATAAAATATCGTTGTGTTTAATAATGGCGCTTTCTTTGTTTTCGTTTCGCCCGCAGCATGATATGGCTGCCTTGCCGGCTTATAGCGGTACCGATCTGGGGGTAAGCTACACGGCTGCCCAAACCCGTTTCAAAATATGGGCGCCAACGGCAGGCACTGTTAAATTGCGGCTATATGCAAAAGGCGATGGCGGCAAGGCGTTAAAAACTATCGATATGGCTAAGGGCGTTAATGGCACCTGGCAAACGGTTATCAAGGGCGATATCCAAAACAAATACTACACCATCCAAACGCAGGTAGATGGCAAATGGCTGCTGGAATCCCCGGATATGTATGCCAAAGCAGTAGGCGTTAACGGCAAGCGCGGTATGGTAGTTAACCTGGCGGCCACTGATCCGGCCGGTTGGGTAGCCGATAAAAAGCCTGTGCAGAAGAATTTTACCGATATCATCATCTACGAACTGCACGTGCGTGATGCTTCTATCGCCGCCAACTCTGGTATTAAACATAAAGGAAAGTTTTTGGGCTTGACGGAGAGCGGCACCAAAAGCCCACAAGGCGAGGCTACCGGGCTTGATCATATTAAACAATTGGGTGTAACGCACGTGCACCTGTTGCCATCGTTCGATTATAATTCGGTTGATGAAAGTAAGAACGCGCCGCAATACAACTGGGGTTATGACCCGCTGAACTATAATGTGCCCGAGGGCAGCTACGCTACCGATGCGTATAACGGGCAGGTGCGTATCCGCGAATTTAAACAGATGGTGCAGGCCATACACCGTAAGGGCTTGCGGGTGATATTGGACGTGGTGTACAACCATACCGCCGATGTTGACCACTCGAACTTTACCCAGGCGGTACCGGGCTATTTTTACCGCCACAATGCCGATGGCAGCTACGCTAACGCTACGGCCTGCGGTAACGAGACGGCCAGCGAGAACGCCATGGTGCGTAAGTTCATGATCGAGTCGGTGGTGTATTGGGCTAAAGAGTACCATTTAGATGGTTTCCGGTTCGACCTGATGGGTGTACACGATATGGAGACTATGAACCAAATAAGCGCCGCGCTGCACAAGGTTGACCCGACTATTTTCCTATATGGCGAGGGTTGGACAGTAGGTGCAAGCCCCCTGCCTGAAGAATTACGTGCCGTGAAAAAGAACACCCTGAAACTGGATAAAATAGCCGCCTTTGGCGACGATATGCGCGACGGTCTGCGCGGCCCTTTTAACGATGTAAAACAAAAAGGCTTTGTAAGCGGCGCGCCAAATACGGCCGAAAGCGTGAAATTCGGTATCGTTGGCGCGGTGCAGCACCCGCAGATCAATTATAAACTGGTTAACTATTCAAAAGCGCCATGGGCTAAGGAGCCTTACCAAAGTATCTGCTATGTATCCTGTCATGATGATCCTACGCTATTCGACAGGCTGCGTTTATCTAACCCCACCGCATCTGAAGCCGACCTGATAAAAATGGACGAGCTGGCCAATGGCATCGTACTCACATCGCAGGGTGTAACCTTTCTGCATGCGGGCGAAGAGATGCTGCGCACCAAAAACCTTGTAGGAAACAGCTACAACTCGCCCGATAGCATTAACGAGTTGAACTGGAGCCGAAAATCGCGCTATAAAGCGGTGTTTAATTATTATCAGCAAATGATAGCGCTGCGTAAAAACCACCCGGCATTCCGGATGCCATCGGCAGCTATGATCCGCCAGCACCTGGAGTTTATAGATACCGGCGACCCGATGGTGATTGGCTACCAACTGAAAGATCATGCCAATGGCGATAAGTGGAAGAACATCCTGGTACTCATCAACGGCGATACCAAAGGCAAGGGCGTAAAGATACCTAAAGGCAACTGGGTGATGGCTGTTAAGGGTAGCCAGGTTAACGAAGAAGCAAAAGCTGCTTTTGATGCAGATGTTTTAGAGATGAAGGGTACTGCATTATATATATTATTCGAAAAATAGTTTATGAAACGCACCATAATAATAGCCTTTATTTTTATCGCCATACTGTTGCTCATCGACTATTTCGCATCGCAAAAAGTGCCTGTTGCGTCTGTTGCCAAAAAGCATCAAAAAACCGAATATGTCCCCTTAAAAAGGGAGCAATCTAAAGATACGCTTGTAGTGCGCGGTGAGCAGATGGTGTTTTTTATGCCCACACAAAAAGAGTTTGATGCAATGGTTGAAAAGGAGGGTGAGGATTCGGGGGCTAATGAAATGATGGGCGATTTTGATGAATATATGAGCCAGGTGATAGATTCATTAAAAAAGAACCCATGGCTAAAAACTACCATAACTCATAAACAGGTTGTTACGGTTGTTTTAGCGAACGGTAGGAAAGTTAATATAGATTGTACCAAAGATGATAATATAGTGGGCAGTATTTTATGTGATGGCAATAAAGAACCACAAGTTGATTATGGTGTTTCAACCTCGGATGACTATTGGGCCATGATTGATAATTATTATGGCCAGAAGCAAAAGCACGATCAATGATAGTGGCTATCCTGTCAGTCTTTAAATCCTTTAATCATGGTCAAAGAACAACTCCCCCGCCACATGATCCGCATACAACTTCCCTTCTTGTGTAAGGATCAACGTATCCCCATCGCGCAGCAACCAGCCTTTTTCTAAAAAAAGGGTAGCCTCTTTTAACAACATGGGTTTGGTGCCTGCCGCTATGGCTTCCAGCTTTTGCAGGTCGAGGCCCCACATGGTGCGCAGCGATGTCATGATGTATTCGTTCAGGCGGTTCTCTTCGGTAAGTAGCTCGGTCTCGGCGGGGATGGTACCTGTGCTGATGCCTTCTAAATATTTGGCATTGTTAGCGATATTCCACTGCCGGGTATCGCCGTTAAAACTATGTGCCGATGGGCCGATGCCCGCGTACTTTACCCCACGCCAGTAATTGGTATTATGGCGCGAGTAATGCCCCGGTTTGGCAAAATTAGAGATCTCGTAATGCTCAAATCCTTTTTGCTGCAAGGTATCCATCAGGATAATAAACTGATCGGCGCTTTGCTTATCGCTAACAGGCGGCTGCTTTTTGCTTTTGATGAATTTGGCCAAAGCGGTGCGCGGTTCAACGGTAAGCGAATAGGCTGATATATGTGGCACATCCAGCCCCAGCATGGTAGCTATGTTATGCTGCCATTTGGCGTCGGTAAGCAAGGGATAGCCATAGATCAGGTCGGCGGTAATGTTCTCAAAGCCGGCATCCTGCGCGCGCTTTACCGATGCTTCTGCTTCCTGCGCGTGGTGTGCGCGGTTCATCCATAGCAGGTCCTCATCAAAAAAAGATTGTATGCCAATGCTAAAGCGGTTAACGGGGGTTTGGCGCAAAGCCTGTATGGCCTCGCGATGCAGGTCGTCGGGATTGGCTTCCAGGGTGATCTCGGCATCGGCGGCAACGGTATGCAGGCTGCTGATGGTATCGATAATGGTATTGATCTCGCCTGCATTCAGTAAGGATGGCGTGCCGCCGCCAAAGTAAATGGTATGGATAGTTTCGCTATTAAGATAATCCTTTTGCAGGGCAATCTCTTTTATCAGCGCCTGCACCATCTCATCACGGTATTTTAGCGATGTGCTGAAATGGAAATCGCAATAATGGCAAGCCTGCTTGCAAAAAGGGATATGGATATAAATACCGGCCACGGCGGCAAAGATACAATTATGTACTTATGGATGGTTTAAAACCGCGGCTTTAGGGGCAACACGCCTGTTTTTAAATTGCAGGAATACTTTTTCAACGCAATGCCAGCTAAGCCAGGCCAGCAGGTAGGTTAGCGGTACCGCCAGCACAAACAGCCGCACCGGGCTAAGGTGTTTGTACAGAAAGTAGGTAAGCAATTGCTGAACAGGCCATGCATACAGGTACATCCCGTAAGAAAGGTCGCCTTTTTTGGCAAACGAATGGAATTTGATACGGGGATGAAACGCCAGGTAAAATACCAGGTAAGTACCCGTAAAAGGCAAAACCAGGTCGATAGCTTTTATCCAAACGCAGCTAATTACCGTTATTACAAATGCAATAAGCGCTATGCTATCAACGCGCCTGATTTTTTCTTTATATAAATAAAAACAGGCCCCGGCAAGGAAGTATACCATAAGCCTGGGGATCAGCACCGGGTCGACCACATATAGTAAAGCAACGGGGAAATGTTTTTCGGTAACTGCCGATGGAAAAAAGTGTTGTAATATCACAGCCACATAGATCACAATAAACGAGGCGACAATAGGCCACTTTTTGCCGATAAGCCATCGGAACAACAGCAGGGGCAATAGTAAATAGCAAATAAATTCGTACTCTATCGTCCATAGCGATTCGTTTAACTGGGCCTTCAGGGGCAGCCAGGTAAAGCATTGCCCGCCAACCGGTTTTTGCAGTGTGAAAATATTAAGGAGGAGCAGCTTTTTATCAATCGTTACAAAATAGTGCTTAAGGCTCGCCATCGAATGATCGGGCAGGGTGCCCAGCGGACCAAACAGCAATATGCTTAGTACAAAGGCCACAAAATAGCCGGGGTAGATGCGCAGGAACCGTTTTTTAAGGTATTTGAATATCCCGCCGCTGTATAAATAGCTCTGCAATATCAAAAAGCCGCTGATGATAAAAAAGAAATCTACCGCTATGCCGCCCAGATCTGTCTGGTTGCGGGTAAGTATCATGCCCGGTTCAATATCAAACAGTTTACCGTAGTAAATTACATAGCAATGGCTAAATATCACCAGCGTTGCCAAAAGAAAGCGCAGCAGGTCAAAGTTGTTATTCCTTAAATTTTCGGTTGTCATAAGGGTTTTCGGGCAAATTGCTATCGTCTGTTAATTAGATCCGGATTTAGTTTATCAAGGCAACAAGATACCAACTGGCAGCCTATTTTAATAAAACAAATACGCTTTTTTAGTGTTTCAAAACAGTCTGCTGCGGTAGGAAAGGGAAATACATTTTGCGCGTAAATAACTTCTTCACATCAGTTAAAGGTAAAATCGTTATTGCCGCCTTGCTGGCCTGCATGGCTTTGCTGATGGCATGGGTGATCAGCCGCGATACGTTCAGGGCCATGCTTACCGCGTTCGAGAACGTATCGGCACCCGATGATAAGCTGCGCCTCATTAACGAAATTTCCCGGGATGTATCGCGTATAGACCAGGCACAAAGCGCGCGCGATCTGAACGATCCATACCGTTACGATGTTTTCTCGGGCGAGACCAAAAGACTGGGCAAAAAGATAGATACCCTTAAGTACCTGTATGCCGATAAACCTAAACAGGTAAAGCGCCTTAAAACCCTGCAAAAGTTATTGCTGGACAGGGACAAGATCTACATTGATTATTTAAAAGTGCGCGAGCGGCTGGTGAATAACAGTTCGTTCTCGGCGCAGATACAATCGCTTAATAATATTGTGGATACAAAATCTGCCGATGCGGATAGTATGGTAACATCTACGGTGAAAAAAACATCCACCACTACTTTTTATCCTGATGATGCACCCTCTTCCGAAGAAGCTAAACCTAAAGGCTTTTTTAACAGGCTATTTGGGAAAAAGCAACCCGTTAAAAGGGATAATACACCCTATAGCGTAGTAAACGAGGAATTAAAAGTAACGCGCGATACCATCCGCAAAGCCATAAAAGACAGCCTGATCAGCGAACTGGATAAAGCCATACAATTGGTACAGGCCGGCCAGGAAGAGAAAAGCGCCCGGTTTGTGGATAGGGAAGCCATACTGATACGTTCGGGGGCACAGGTAATGCGCCAGATAGTAACCATACTAAGGCAAGTTGAGGCAGACGGCATTGCGCAAGTTGCCCTGAACAACAGCGCGGCCCGTAACGTTGTTGATAGCAGTATACGGCGCATCAGCATAATTATGCTGGTGTTTCTGGCCATCACGCTGTTGTTGCTGTACTTTATTTTAATGGATATTGCCCGCATTAACCGCTACCGTAAAGAGATAGAGCAGGCTAAGGAAGAAGCCGAATACCATAACATCGCCCGGCAAAGGTTCCTATCTAACATGAGCCACGAGTTGCGCACGCCCCTGCAATCTATCATCGGCTACTCCGAGCGGATAAACAGGCAACAGCATCCGCAAAAAAAGGATGTGGAGGCGATAGCGCAGTCATCGGCCCACCTGATGCAAATAGTTAACGAGGTGCTGGATTACAACCGGATAGTTTCGGGTAAATTCAACTTTGTGCATCAGCCTTTCAGGGTTACCGATGTGATTGACGAAGTTATTAATGTGATCGGCCCGCAGGCTGGGGATAAGCAACTCGCTTTGATCGTAAATAATAATATCAGCGAGACCTGGGTAAATGGCGATCCGTTCCGCTTAAAACAGGTATTGTACAATTTGTTGGGCAACGCCATTAAATTTACCGAAAAGGGGAGTGTAACACTGCAGGCAGATAACAAACGGGTGCCGGATGGCAGGCATTATACTTTTAGTGTTACCGATACCGGCATTGGCCTGAGTGTGCAGGACAGGGCGCGCATTTTTAACGAGTTTGAACAAGCTGGCAAACGTGTAGGCACAGGGCTTGGCCTTGCCATCAGCCGCGAACTGGTAGAACATCAGGGTGGCGATATCGAAGTAAGCAGCCAGTTGGGTAAAGGAAGCCGGTTCACCTTTCACCTTACCTATGCCAATGCCGAAGCGCCGGTTGCCGGACCGGAACCACAATTGGCTGACAACAATGCGGGTATAGAAGGGAAGATATGGTTGGTTGACGATGATCCTTTTATTGTAGATATCTGTGCCGATATTTTCACGCGGAATGGTATAGCCCATCATTGTTTCAATTCGCCGATTGATGTGCTGGGCGCTGCCTGGGACGATGCGGTGAACTATGTGCTGATGGATATCCGCATGCCCGAAATGAGCGGGGTTGAATTATGCCGCCGCCTGCTCGAGCGGGTACCTAAACATGTTAAACTCTTCGCGCTTACCGCGCAGGCTACGCCGGGCGAGCAACTTTATATCTCGAAACAAGGTTTTGATGCCGTATTGATGAAGCCTTTTAAAGAGGCTGAACTATTACGCTTTATAAAAAACGGCGGCGCGGATTTGCCCGATAACACTGCTAAACCCGGCTTTGATTTGGTCACCATTGAAAAAATGACCTTTGGCGATACCGGGCAAACGGCCAAAGTATTGGCCCGCTTTGCGAATGATAGCCTGGAAGATATTAAGCTGTTAGGCAGGGCTTTAGAAAAGCAGGATGCTGAAGAAACCGCGTTGATAGCGCACCGCATAGCCGGCCGAACCGCGCAGGTGGGGGCAAAGGAACTGGCCGGCAGTTTCCGCATGGCCGAAATGGAACTGAACCGCGATGGACAAATTACCACCGCCCGGTCCGAATATTTCTTAAAACTTTCAGCGCAATTGCATCAACTGACGCTTACCGCGCAGGAATATCAGTACCAGTCGTCGGTATCGTGATCTTAAGTGCTTTGCTGGTTTAAAATCATATAAAACGCTGTGAATGAGATGTATATGTGTGGTTGTTCATTCGCTGGATAAAAGGTTAACACTATTTTGGGTAAAAATCATATTTTTTATTTGTAAATATTTTATTATCAAATATTTACAAATACTTCAACATGCAAAATATGTTATATTGTGTTAACCTTTGCTTACGGGTAGATCCACCCGCCCATTGCTTCGCCCGGGCACCCGCTCTCCGCTGCGCGGAAAGAGGGTGCCATAACCTGTAGTCAGCTACAACCCGTATCGTTCCATCTTACTATAAAGCGTTTTCCTATCGATATTAAGCAGTTTGGCCGCTTTTGATTTATTGTATTTTACCTGTTGCAGGGTTTTTTGTATCAGCGCTTTTTCGTTTACCTCGTTCCGGGCTTTCAGATCAGATTCGGGGGATGCGGCAATCGGCGTTTGGTCGGGCGGGGTACTCCACAGCATTTCATCGGGCAGGGCGGCGGCTCCGGCTGTTTCACCCGTGGTGAGCAACACCATACGTTTGATCACGTTCTTCAGTTCGCGCAGGTTGCCGGGCCAGTCGTAACGATGCAATACTTCCATTGCCTCGGGCGAAATGTTTTGTACCTGCCGGCCTAACTCCGCGTTGGATAGCTGGATAAAATGCCGGATGAAGTTATCCAGTTCGTTGCCCCGTTCGCGCAGGGGCGATAGTTGGATCTTAAATTCGTTAACGCGATGGTAAAGGTCCTGCCTGAAGCTGTCGGCGCTGATGCTGTTCAGCAGGTCATCGTTGGTAGCGGCAATGATGCGCACATTTACGGGGATAGTCCGGTTGCTGCCCAGGGGCTGTATCACTTTTTCCTGTAGCGCCCTTAGGAGTTTTACCTGCACATCGTAGCTCAGGTTGCCTATTTCATCCATAAACAGGGTGCCATCATCGGCACTTTCAAAAAGGCCTTTCTTATCGGCAGCAGCACCGGTAAAAGCCCCTTTTGCATGGCCGAACAACTCGCTGGCTGCCAGGTCGCGCGATAACGCCCCGCAGTCGATAGCTATAAATGGCTTATCGGCGCGCTTGCTGTTTTGGTGGATCATTCGGGCTACGTATTCCTTGCCGGTACCGCTTTCGCCTTGTACCAATACGGCCATATCGGTTGGGGCAACCAGGTTAATGTATTCGTGCAGTTTATCGGCATAGGGGCTGTTGCCGCGTATAAATTGAGGGTGTTTCGTATCCGATTTTGTATCCGCGGGCTTTTTATCGGCCAGGGCCTCGTTCATCACCATCAATAACTCATCGGGGTTTACCGGCTTGGTGATATACTCCGATGCACCCGAACGGATAGCGCGGATGGCCGTGCGCACATCGTTAAAGCTGGTCATAATGATCACAGGTATTGCAGATCCTGTTTCGCGTATCTGGGTCAGCAGATCTAAGCCTGTTCCATCAGGCAGGCGGTAATCCAGTAGTATCAGCTGATAGGTATGTTGCTGCTGTAGTTTAAAGGCGTCTTTAATGCGCTGGGCGCTTTGCACTTTATGTCCATGCTTTTCAACAAAAAAGGTAAGCATTTGAGCAAAGGTGGTATCGTCTTCAACAAGCAGTATGTTAGCCATAGCGGGTAGCATGTAGGTAGCTTGCAAAAATACAAAAGCCGGGGCTAATATCCCGGCTTTTGTATTTCGTCAGATTTAAAATTATTGCCAATAAGCGTAAGCGCGAAGTCTATTGAACAACTTTTCCGTCTTTGTCTAACTTGATATATTTTTCCTCGGCATCCTTTTTAACGTTCACCTGGTAGTATTCTGTAGTGCCCGATTTTACCAGGAAGGCCGAAGTGGGGGTCCAAACCTTAAGTGCTTCGCTTGCCAAAGCGGTTTTTACAGGTGTGGGCAGATCTTCTAACTTAACAGGCGTTTTTTGCACGCTGTCCTGGCTGGCAACAACGGCAACATGCTGGTTATGAGAAATTGAATTTGCTTTAACTTTTGTAAGGCCTACCATAGCTAATGCCGCAGCGGCTAAGATCACTTTTTTCATAGTTGTTATTATTTAATGTTTTGAAATATGTTAAGCATGTTGGCATAACTGTACCAAAAATTTGATATATTATTAATATTCAGGTAATCAGTTATTTAGGGTTTTTGCAGTAAATTGCCTTTTGTGGAGTTATGCAACACTTTGTGGATAAACGCAACAATTTGCGGATACGGGTGTTGCTATTAACAAGCTTGCTATCCGGTTCATTTTATTGATCTTATGGTTTACCCTTGCATCGCAGCGGTAAAGTGGCAGGCTTTTCTGTATGGGTTTTATAAACTTAACAAACAAAAACTATGAGCAAACAACACATGAGTAAAGGCGACATGCTGAGATACATAGGCAATCACTTTGACGGCTTTAGAGAAGAAGAACCATATATGACCTTTTTAGGATACGATAGCAGCGGCTGGCTGGATATATGGGTAACCTACCAGGGCGAAGTTAAAATGCTATCGGTACATGATATTGAATTAGCCGCCTGATCGTTAGCCGTTTCCCGGTTAAATGAGATCTATTTTATAAAAGCATAACATACGGCAATCGCAAAAAACGGCGACTTAAATACTAATTGCTTACCTTTGCAAGCGTAAGTCAGTTTGGCCGATATAGTCCTCCGTATGCGTTTATTAGTGCTGTGTGTTTTTTGTTTAACCCTTTGCCTGCAGGCTTTAGCACAGGATACCGGTGCAATTCAGCAGCCCGATACTAACCGTTATCATCGCCCCGGCAATCATGTTATCGATTCGGTAGCGGCGGCAATGGCTGCCCGGCAAAAGTTTATCGACGATTCGGTGGCCACGCAGTATATCCGGTACCCCGATTCTAACCGCGTCAATATGCTGATGGTTGCCATTTTAAAGGATAGCAATCTGGTATATCACGGCTATGGTTTTTTGGATGTCCACTTTAAATCAACCAGTATAGTTAAGGAGGGGAGCGCCCGCCAGCAACGCGACCCCTGGATCATCGGGGTTATTGTTGTACTGGTGCTCTATACCGGCATTGTGAACATGGTGATGGATAAGGATATCGCCATTGTATTTCATTCGTTTTATAACAAGCGGTCGGTGCAGGCCGGTAAAGAGGAAAGCCTGCTCAATTCGCGCGCTTTTTTGGCCCTGTTTGTTTTATTCGGGCTAATATCGGGCTTGTTTATTTACCAGGTATCGGTAGTAAAAGGCAGGTATTATCCCATATCAGGCTTCCAGCTATTTGTTTCGTTATCAGTTATTATCGTGGTGCTTTTCGCGCTTAAATTATTGGTGTTAAGGCTCATCGGTTTTATTTTTGATGTAAACAAAGTAGTAGGCGAATATATCTCTATCCTGTACCTTACCTATTTTAACATCGCCTTTGTTTTTTTGCCTTTAACATTGTGCTTTTGCCTGTTGCCGGCAAAGTTTGCCCCGGTTATTTTGGGCGTGGCGCTTGTTTTAACCATTGTGATATTTGTGTGGCAGTACCTGCGAAGCAGCGTAAATATAATTTCGAATTTTAGATTTCATAAATTTTATTTATTTATCTATCTTTGTGCCCTCGAAATTTGCCCTGTTTTGATATTAATAAAGGCGCTGAATATATAGTATCAGGTAAACGTTAGAAGAAACATAAGTTGGAAGATAGAAAGAAAAAGGTTAAAAGCATCCTGGTTACCTTGCCCAAGCCAGAGAACGATAAGAACCCTTATACCGAACTGGCTAAAAAGTATAACCTGAAGATAGATTTCAGGTCTTTTATCCATGTTGAAGGTGTACCTGCCAATGTTTTCCGTAAAGAGAAAATTAACCTGGCCGATTTTACAGCCGTGATATTTACCAGCCGCAACTCGGCCGATCATTTTTTCCGTATTTGCGAAGAAATGCGCTTTGAGGTGCCGGTAGATATGAAATATTTCTGCCTGACAGAAAATATCGCGCTGTACCTGCAAAAATATATCCAGTACCGTAAGCGTAAGATCTTCTTCGGTAAACAAACCGCTGCCGATCTGGCCGAGGTATTGAAGAAGCACCACGCCGAAAAATTCCTGTACCCGTGCAGCGATGTTGCAGCCGAGGAAACCCAGAAGTTTTTGCTGGATAACGGTTACAATTTTACCCCCGCGGTATTGTTCCGTACCGTATGCAGCGACCTGAGCGACCTGGCCGAGGTGTTTTACGATATCATCGCGTTCTTTAGCCCAAGCAGCATCCAGTCGCTATATAAAAACTTTCCCGATTTTAAGCAGAATAACACCCGCCTTGCAGCCTTTGGTGCAACTACGCACAAAGCCCTGCTTGAAGCCGGTTTGATATTGGACATCCCTGCCCCAACGCCTAATGCCCCATCCATGACGATGGCTATTGAGCAGTATATCAAGCAGGTAAACAAATAGCAAAAATAAACCAGTGGGCTGTAGTAAGATACAGTCTTTTTCAATCGATATTTTAACATAGCCGAAACTTATTTTCGGCTATGTTCGTATAAAGCCGTAACGTAACTGCGGGTTTAGTGCTAATATATAATTTGGCAGATGGACACAATAAATTGCTATTTATTTTGTTCTTTTTAACGATATCCTGCCAATTAATAAAACATTTTTATAATTTAATTACTCAAAATTAATATATTCGGGGGCTAATTAATGCTATTGCGTATTTAATCGATTTGATTTTTAAAATGAAGCAGATATACTTTCTATTAGTGCTACTGGTGTGTGCGGGTATGTATGGGTGCGGACCCAAAGGGGCCGATGCCAGCAGAGGGGAGATCAGGCCACCGGCACAAAGATCATTCCGTGCCGAAATACCTTACGGAATGGTTTATATACCCGGCGGATCTTTTTTAATGGGACAAACAGATCAGGATGTAACCTTTGCGCAAATCACTCAAAACAAGCAGGTTACCATCGCCCCTTTCTTCATGGATCAAACCGAGATCACCAACGCGCAATACAAAATGTTTGTAACCTGGGTGCGCGACTCGATAGCCATTACCAATTACCTTAACGACGACTCTTACTACATTAAGCCTAAAGGTGCTGCTGCAAATGCGCAGGCAACCCACAAATACATCGATTGGAATAAAGTTTCGCGCAACCCTATCTGGCGTAACGCTAAAGGCAAAGTAAACCCTAATTTGGGTAAATTGCAGGGTATGTTTTACCAGGGCGATGACCGTGTTTTCGACCGTGATGAAGTGGATGTACGCCTGTTAAAGTACAATTATTCTACACTGATCTTACGCGACGCGGCCAATTACCGCAACGATAAAACCAAAAAACGTTCTGATTTCATCCTGCGCGATACCGTTCCGGTTTACCCGGATACACTGTGCTGGCTGGGCGATTTCTCGTACGCCGCCAACGAACCGATGGTGCAGGGCTACTTCTCGCACCCGGCCTATCGTAACTACCCTGTTGTGGGTGTTACCTGGCGGCAGGCACGTGCCTTCAACATTTGGCGCTCACGCTATAACGATGCTTATAAAGATAAAATTGGTCAGTCAAAATCGCACCGCCAGCCATATTCGCTGCCAAACGAGGGCGAGTTTGAATACGCTGCGCGTGGTGGCAGGATAGGTACCGATTACCCATGGGGCGGCCCTTATATTAAAAACGCCAAAGGCTGTTTAATGGCCAATTTCAAACCCGGCCGTGGTAATTATACCGATGACGGTGGTACTTATACCGTAAACGTACGCTCGTATTTCCCTAACGATTACGGCTTGTATAACATGGCCGGTAACGTAGCCGAGTGGACAAGTTCAACTTTCGACGAATCGGCACCATCTTTTGTGCATGACTTAGCCCCAACCTACAGTGTTGAAGCAAAGGCTACCGATCCGGAAGTGTTGAAACGTAAAGTAGTAAAAGGTGGCTCGTGGAAGGATATAGGTTATTTCCTGCAAAACTCATCACGCACCTTCGAATACCAGGATTCTGCTAAATCGTACATCGGGTTCCGTTGCGTTTCTTCGTTCCTGGGCCGCGATATTAAAGACAGGCGCTAATCTTTATCATCAGTAGTTTAAAAACTTAATCAAAAATACTTTTCAAAAAATTTTATGGCTGGCAAAAAGAAACTTACTGCTACGAGAGTTTTACACACGCTGATATCATGGGGGGCGAGTGTGGTTATTATTGGTGCAATGATGAAAATATTGCACATGCACGGAGGTGATACATGGATAGAGGCGGGTTTAATAACTGAAGCAGCCCTGTTCTTTATTACCGGCTTTGTTGCACCCGGCGAAGATTTGGCATGGGAACGTGTGTATCCTGAACTTCGCGACGATTATGATGGCGAACTGCCAGCATCATCGGCAAAAAGCATTGGTGGCGGATCTGCTCCATCATCAACAGCAGCATTAGATAAGATGCTGGCTGATGCTAAAATTGGCCCGGAACTGATAGGTAGCCTGGGCGATGGCTTACGTAGTTTCGGTACTACCGTATCGTCAATTTCAAAAGTTGCCGATGCAGGTATGGCTACTAACGAATTTGCAGCGAGCATGAAATCGGCAAGCGCAGGCTACCAGAGCCTGAGCGTAGCGTTCGAGAAGGCTTCGGCCAACCTTAGTGAAATGGCTAACTCTAACATCGATTCGAAAGCTTACCACGATCAGGTGAATAGCTTAGCCAAAAACCTGTCCGCACTTAACGCCGTATACGAATTGGAGTTACAGGATTCGAGCGCGCACCTGAAATCGATGAACAAGTTCTACTCTAACCTGGATCTTACCATGCGCAACTTTAACGAGTCGATGGAAGATTCGAAACAGTTTAAAGAAGAAGTTGGCCGTTTAGCTAAGAACCTGGCATCGTTAAATTCGGTTTATGGTAATATGTTATCGGCAATGAACCAGCCACGCACCTAATACAAAGTTTTAGTATTTACATCATAAAGTAACATTGATAAGGAATGGCCGGAGGTAAAGAAACAACTCGTCAAAAATTGATCAACATCATGTATTTGGTGCTGATCGCTATGTTGGCATTAAACGTATCCGATTCTGTATTGAACGCGTTCAGGAACCTGCGCAACAGCATGGACACTGCTAAAAATAATTCGCAGGCAAGTTTGGATCAGCTGTTTTCTACATTCGAATCAACAAAACTAAAAGAATCGCCTGTAAGGGCTAAGCCTATTTTAGATACCGCTAAAATGGCAAAGGGATATGCTGATGATCTGAATAAATATGTAGAGGATCTGAAACAGCAAATGATAAAAGAGGGTGAAGATATTGACACCTTGACGAAGGATGTGACCAAACGTTCGGACCTGGATATTACTCCACGTATGATGATAACTGAAGGTAAGGCGAAGGTTTTGAAAGAGAAAATTTTAGACACCCGTCAAAAACTGATCAGCTTGTTAAATACTAAAGATCAGGGAAGTGTCACCTTTACCCTTAACGCCGAAGACCAGAAGATCGGTGGTAAAGTTACCTCATGGGAAGATGCCAACTTTGGCGACGGCACGCCACTAACAGCGGGCTTAACTGTATTAACAAAGATACAAGCCGATACCAAGAATGCCGAGACCGAGATCGTTAAAAAGATCTTTGGCAAGATGGATCAGGCTTTGGTAACGCTTGATAAATTTAATGCGGTAGCCGTGGCGCCAAGTAGCTATGTAATAGCAGGGCAACCTTATACCGCGGAAGTATTCCTGACAGCGTCAGATTCAAAATCAAATCCCGTAGTGGCTGTAGGTGGTAGTATTTTACCAACAACTGAAGGTAAAGGTAAATACACTGTAGTAACCAGCAAAGAAGGGATTTATACCTGGACAGGCACCGTTACCGTTAAGCAAACAGACGGTACTTCGAAAACATACAACACAGGGCCACAAACTTACCAGGTTGCCAAGCCATCGGCTGTAGTATCGCCCGATAAGATGAATGTACTATACATCGGCGTTCCAAACCCGATATCGGTATCTGCCCCGGGTATAGCTAAAGAAAAACTGAAAGTGAGCATTGAAGGCGGTGAATTATCTGGTTCGGCCGGGCATTATACCGCTACCGTTAGCAATATCGGCAAGGCTACCGTTACTGTATCCGGCGATATTGGCGGTGGTAAGGTACAGGTGTTGGGTAGTACCGAATTCCGTACCAAACGCATTCCGCCTCCTATACCGCAATTTGCAGGAAAAACCACGGGTACTACAAGTTCAGCTAATATCAAGTCGCAGGATAGGATCTTTGCCGAATTAAAAGGTTTTGACTTCGACGCTAAATTTAACGTTGTACGCTTTAACCTGCTGGTAATTAAACCAAGGCAGGACCCTATTCAGAAAACCGGCAACAGTGGTTTATTATCGCCCGATATTAAGGCGGCTTTAAACACCGTTACGCCCGGTACTACTGTAGTATTTACAAACATTATCGCCGTTGGCCCCGATGGGGTGCAACAAGATATAGGCGGTATCGTATTATCAGCTAATTAAGAAGCATATGAAAAAGAAGCTTTTAATTATTTTACTTTGCACCCTTAGTGTGGCAGCTTTTGCACAAAAGGCTAAGCCAAAGGCTGGTGCAAAAACACCGGGCAAAAAAACAACTGCTCCTAATAAAAACGCCGGGATAAAAAACGCCGGCTCAACCACGCAGCAGGCTGCTAATAATAACGCGGCTAATAAACCGGTGCCACCGCCTGTACAGCAACAGCCATCGGTAACCGATACTACCAAAAAGCAAGCTGCCGTGCCGGCCAAACCTTTTGAAAGGCCGCTGGATGGTTATTATAAGAAATCCAATATCCTGAGTGCGCGTGTTACGCCTTACGCAAACCTTCGCGAATCGGATGTGGTGTTTTCTAAACGCCTTTGGCAGGAGATAGATGTGCGCGAGAAATCAAACACTTACCTGGCTTCGCCAAAATCGAGGTTGATAGATGTGCTGATGGATGCCGTTATGGCCGGTGAGTTAACCGCTTATGACCCGAACCCGACCAAAGATGATCCGGGAGGCGACATGTTCACCAAACCCTTAAAACCCGAAGAAGCTAAAGGCCGCATGGCAGATAGTTCGCTGGTGGAAAAACGCGACTCGCTTAATAACGTAATTAAAAGCAACATGGTAGCCGGCGAATTTAATCCGGATAGCATCGTGCGCTTCAGGATAAAGGAAGACTGGATGTTTGACAAACAACGTTCGGTATTTGAACCCCGTATTATTGGTATCGCGCCGTTGATCAAACCTAAAGCTACTCCGGGCGTTGAACTTGACCTGCAACCGGCATTTTGGATCTACTTTCCTGAGGCCCGCCAGGTATTGGCTACTAAAGAAGTGGTGAACCGCGACAACGATGCCACCGGCCTTAGTTTCGATGACGTGTTTATGAAACGCCTGTTTACTGCCTATGTGGTAAAACAATCGAACAATAAAGACGAACGTATCAAGGATTACGCCCAAGGGATTGATCGCTTATACGAATCGCAACGCATTAAGAAAACTTTAATGGACTGGGAATTGGATTTGTGGCAGTATTAATTTGCCTGAACAAAATTACAAAAACGGCCCCCGAATTTCGGGGGCCGTTTTGCTTTCCAACCCGTCATTGCGAGATACGAAGCAATCTCTACGTATGTATCGGCCTTTGTTATCTGATCTAAGTGTGTAGAGATTGCTTCGTATCTCGCAATGACAGGTTGGGTTGGAGTAGTTACTGTGCCTTAAAGTACTCCATTATCGCCTTAGCCTGCTTTAGATTAGCCGCTTCCAGCAATTCTTCCTCGGTAGCTTCACGCACTTTTTTTACAGATTTAAAGTATTTCAGCAGTTTATCCGCCGTTACTTTACCAATGCCGGGTATAAGGTGCAATTCGGTGGTAAGCGTCCCTTTATCGCGTTTTTTGCGGTGGGCGGTAATGCCAAAGCGGTGGGCTTCATCACGCAGTTGCTGAATGATCTTTAGTGTTTCCGATTTTTTATCTAAATACATCGGGTACTGATCGCCGGGGTAGAATAATTCCTCAAGCCGCTTAGCGATCCCTATTATGGTTACCTGTGTTTCTATACCCAGCAATTTCAGGCTTTTCATGGCCGACGATAATTGGCCTTTACCCCCGTCGATAATGATCAACTGGGGCAACGCTGTCCCTTCATCCAGCATGCGGCGGTAGCGGCGGAAAACAGCTTCTTCCATCGTCGCGAAGTCATTAGGCCCTTCAACCGTTTTTACGTTAAAGAAACGGTAATCTTTTTTAGATGGTTTAGCGTTTTTAAATACCACAATAGCTGATACCGGGTACTTACCCTGAAAGTTGGAGTTATCAAAACACTCGATATGGCGCGGCAGCTGGTTCATACGCAGGTCCTTCATCATCTGCGTTAGCAGGCGGTCGGTGCGCACATCCGGGTTTAGTTTTTCATACTGATCGATACGTTCGGTCTTGAAGAAGATCACGTTCTTTTGCGATAGATCGAGCAGCTTTTTCTTTTCACCCAATTTAGGCACGGTAAACTTAATAGCCGGGTCATCCAGTTCAATATCAAACGGAACAACGATCTCTTTCGATTGGCTGTTAAACCTCGACCGAAATTCGGTTATGGCAAATGTGAGCAATTCTTCGTCGCTTTCGTCCAGTTTCTTCTTTAGTTCGATGGTTTGGGTTTGCGTAATAGTGCCGTTCATCACTTTCAGGAAGTTGACAAAGGCATACTTCTCTTCGGACGCGATGCTAAATACATCCACATCAGTAATTGATGAGTTCACCACTGTCGACTTGCTTTGATAGTTCTCCAGCACATCAAACTTGTTTTTTAAACGATGGGCCAGTTCAAAATCAAGATTGGCGGCAGCCGCGTCTATTTGGGCTTTCAGTCCCTTTACCACTGCCCCGGTTTTACCGTTCAGTATGTTGGTGATCTCTTCCAGGTTTTGCTGATAGTCTTCTTCTGTCTGATAGTTTTGGCAGGGCCCCTTGCAGTTGCCCAGCTGATATTCTAAACAAACCTTAAACTTGCCTGCATCAATATTCTGGCGGGTGAGTGGCAGATTGCAGGTGCGCAGGGGATAGGTTTCACGTATCAGGTCCAGTATGGTATGCATCATCCCCACCGAGCCGTAAGGGCCAAGATATTTTGAGCCATCACGAATGATCTTGCGTGTCCAGAAAATGCGGGGGAAGTTTTCGTTCTTAATAATGATCCAGGGATAGGTTTTATCGTCCTTTAGATTGATGTTGTATCGCGGCTGATGCTTCTTGATCAGGCTGTTTTCCAGCAGCCAGGCGTCAATCTCGGTATCAACAATGGTAAAGGTGATGTTGCGGATCTTGGATACCAGCACCCGCGTTTTACCGTTGAACTGCGTATCCTTATTAATAAAGTACGATGCCACACGATTGCGCAGGTCTTTAGCCTTACCAATATACATCAACTCGTTATTGCTGTCCCAGTATTGGTAAACCCCCGGCTTGTGCGGTATCTTCTTTAAAGCTTCCCTGTAATCAAACATTTTTTGTCATTAGTCATTGGTCATCGGTCATTAGTTTGACCTTGACTGCTGACTTTTAGTTTACGACTTCAAACTTCTGCTCCCCGACATCCGATCTTCCCGACTTTTCGGATTTTCATCAAAACCCCAATTTTTTATCGGGCGCGGCTGGTGATGCAGGCTGGCCAGTTTGCGCCTGGTTATAAACACTACAATCGGTTACGATTTCCACGCCGTTTTGGGGTTTTACAAAGTCTACATTCTTCTTAATTCCCAGCGCCGGGTTTGCGTACACCTTTTGCATATATAAGGCAAATATAGGCAATGCCGAATTGGCGCCCTCGCCCTGCGATGTGCTGCGGAAGTGAATATCGCGGTCTTCGCAACCTGTCCATACGCCGGTAACCAGTTGTGGTGTTATGCCGATGAACCAGCCATCGGAGTTGTCGTTGGTAGTACCGGTTTTACCGCCAATTGGATTATTCAGATTGTATTTATAGCGTAAACGTACACCTGTGCCTTCTTCAATTACACCTTTCAGCATATAGGTCATCACGTAGGCGGTTTGCGGATTTAGCACCTGCTTAACAGGCGTATGTTGTGTATATAGCACGTTTCCGTTTTTATCCTCGATACGAAGCAGCCAGGTCGGCTGTGTCCAAATGCCCTGGTTGGCAAATATGGTATAAGCGCCTGTCATGTCGAAAACGCTGGCATCAAATACGCCCAGGCAAATAGACGGATATGGTTGCACCTGAGTGGTTATGCCTGCTTTTTTTATCAGTTCCATAACGGGCACCGGGCCAATTTCCTTCATCAGGTGGGCGGTTATCCAGTTTTGCGAGTGGGCCAATGCCTGGCGCAGGGTTAGCATACCGGGTATGGTTTCCTTTGGTCCCGACCGTGGGCACCATGGGGCGCTGCCGGGGGTGTAGATAGTATCGGGTACGTTGTTTACCTGCCTGCACGGCGAATCCCCATTTTCCATCGCGACAGAATAGGTAAACGGCTTGGCTGTCGATCCAACCTGCCGCGCGCCCTGTTTCACCTGGTCGTATTTAAAATGTTCGAAGTTGATACCGCCCACCCACGCTTTGATGTGCCCTGTAACAGGGTCCATACTCATCATAGCGTTGCGCAGCAACAGTTTATTGTATACTATCGAATCGATAGGTTTCATCACCGTATCTATCTTGCCGTGCCAGGTAAATAATTGCAGAGAGGTAGGCGTGTTGAAATCCTCACGGATATCTTCATCGGTTTTATCCTGATCCTTTAAAAAGGCATAACGGTCAGATCGTAGCATCCCCTGCCTGATCAGCAGATCGTAATTATGTATCGACTTAGATAATTTTACCCCACGCCATTGCTCGTTAAACTGTGCCTGCAGGTTGCGCATATAAGTAGCCTGCGCTTCTTCGGCATATTTTTGCATATCGGCATTAATGGTAGTGTATATTCTCAATCCATCACGGTCAAGGTCATATTGGGTGCCATCAGGTTTAACTATACCGTTATCCTTTAATATCTTCCTGATCTCATCCTTAACCGTTTGACGGAAATAAGGCGCTAACCCTTCGTTATGATCGATCCGGTGAAATTTAAGGCCCAGCGGCTTTGCACGGTATTCGGTTACCTGGCCATCGCTTAAAAAGCCTTCATCGGCCATACGGCCCAGTATAAAATCGCGGCGGTCCTGCGAGCGTTTAGGATGCCTGATAGGCGAAAAGAGGGCAGGGGCATTTACCATACCTACCAATACGGCAGCCTGATCGGGCGTTAGCTTATCGGGCGTGGTACTGAAATACGTTTGAGCAGCCATTTTAATACCAAACGTATTGTAATCGCCAAAACTAACGGTATTAAAATACATGGTAATGATCTCTTCCTTGGTATAATGGCGTTCCAGTCGCACAGCGGTTATCCATTCTTTTAGCTTTTGTATAAAACGCTTAGCCTTATTATGCGATCGTTCTGAATACAGGTTAAGCGCCAATTGCTGTGTAATGGTACTACCTCCTTGTTTTTTACCTATCATGTTATACAAAACGATGGTAAAAACGCGGTTAAAATCGATACCCGAGTGCTTGTAAAAGCGGGTATCTTCCGTCGCTACCAGGGCGTGCACCAGGTTGGGCGATAGTTCTTTATAAGTAACCGGCGAACGGTTTTCCCAATAGTACGAGCCTAATGGCCTGGTTCCATCATCAGACAGTACCTCGCTGGCCTGGTTGCTTTTGGGGTTTTCCAGATCGCGGAAAGATGGCAGCGGCCCGAACAAACCAAGGCCTACCGCTACAAACAGCAGTACAACAATGGCAAATCCGCCGATAACGATCTTCCAGATAAAGCGGTTATATCTTCTTATATCTTGTTGTGCAAGCTTAACAATCATGTACTAATAATTTTTTTGATAGAAGTCTATATAGCTGTCTAACGTTTTTTTGTCGGCTAATTTATCCAGATTTTCCTGTGTTATGATAAAAAACGTGTATTTATCTGCCGGCACCTTCATTATCTGCGGCATCAGCGGGATAATGGCCCGGGCATAATTCTTTACAGCAGTTATATTATTAAAGCGGCCTACATAAACCAGTTGGTTGTTATCGCCGGCATTTTTTAACTGGTGCGATATCCCGGTGCCCTGGTAATTTGCCCTGTTAAACTGCCCGATGCCAAAACGTGATGACGACAGGTTGACCGTACCCGTACTTACATTTACCACAAAATAGTAATTGGTACTATCTTTTAACGAAAATATGCTTTTAACCGCCGGTGCCGTTGGCGTTACGGACGGGTTGCCCGGTGCCGGGTTTGTAGCGGCTGGTGGCTGCGTATTATTAACAACCGGGTTATTTACCGGTGGCGGAACCTGTTGTTGTGTTACCGGGTTATTATTTGCAGGCGGAGTAATGGTTTGTTTTACCGGCTGCTGGTTTTGTACCACCGGTTTTTGTTGCGGCTGATTTTGCACAGGCGCTTTAACCACTGGTTGCGATGGAACCGTTGCCGGGATAAAAGGTTCTTCGGATGGATCATTATCCATCAGCGCGAACTCGCGGGCCGACATTTTGGCCTTGTTTTCCTCGAGGTATACAATATGCTGGTTAATAAGCGGGGTGATCAGCCTGTCGTTCGGGTACTTTTGGGTAATGGCCAGCAGTTCGCTGCGGAACGGATCGAACTTTTCTTTATGGCCATTGGAGATAGCACGCAGGTAATTCAGTTGGGCGGCAAATTTACTGCCGGGATATACCCGCAGCAGGCTATCGGCCTTATTGATCACATCGGCATATTTTCGTTTGGCATATAAATCGTAAACCTGGTTATAAAGCAGGTTAAAGCCGGCATCCCTGTCATCAATCCGTTTACTATAATCAGGATCGGTGATCACCTGCGCGTATATGCTCGAAGCATAATCTTTAAGTAAGCGGTTTTTATATTCATCGGCCCTAACCGCGTTACCGGTTTCAAAATACAAACGATACAGGCTATAAAACACGGCCGGCTTGTTCGGGTCGTTAGGGTAGCGGGTGAGCAGGGTTTGATAAGCCTCTATAGCTTCCTTTTTATCATCCAGGATATCGCGGTAAAAATTAGCGATATCGGTATAGGCATTATAAACCCGCTGGTTAGATTGATCTAATTTCTGCGGCGTAAGCGGCAGGTTTTGCAGTAATTCCTGCTTATAGTTATTAGAAGAGATCTCATCAACCGTTTTTGAATTTGCCGGTGTAGCTACAGCGTCCGGATCGGCGTTTTGGAATTGGGTTGGCGTGGCGGCTACAGCATCGCCGCTGATGTGCCTGCTGCGGCGCCAGTTATCCTCCAGCTTGCGGTTACCCCACACCCGTTTAAAACTGGCATAGCCATTGGCTATAGATGCCGAATTATAAAAATAAAAACTGCTGGTACCCGTTGCCGAACTGCCACCGGCTGCAATGCTGTTGGTGTAAGCATTATTTAAAGGATCGATAGCAGAAGCCGATGCCTGCAGTTGCTGGGTGTGACGGTTCACCATTTCTTCAATACGCGCGTTGCGGTCTTTCTCATCCAGTTTGGCCAGTGTTTGCAGGGTGTCTTCGTGGCCAATGATCTGCAGGCGGTCGGCCAGCACCTGCAGGTTGTTGTTCTTTTTTTGGATCTGCGTATAATCAGGATAGGTGGGCGAGAGGTTAAGCAGCGTACTATCGTAATATTTTTTGGCCTTTACATAATTGCCCTGATTTTTAAAGCTGATATCGGCCAGGCGTAAATAGGAGAGGCCCTTTTGGTTTTGATTTTTAGTGCTGTACCTAACCGATAGCTGGAAGTTTTTTATCGCGTTATCAATATCGTTGCCGGCCAAATAAAGCAGGCCGATCTGGTAATAGATCTGGTCGGTAAAATCAACGTTCTTATCATCGCGCAGCAAACGCTTTAACCTTTCCATACGGGTAAGGCTGCGGTTGGCGTGTTCGTCTTCCAGGCGTATGCGGTTCAGATCGGCATTAAAAGCCATCTCGAACGAGGCATTGCTTTTTACAACCTTGCTGTAGTTTTGATAAGCATCCTGTTGTTCACGGTTCAGTTCCTGTAGCTGGGCAAGTATAAATGTACGGCGCAGGCGTTCCTGCTTGGTATTGGCATATTTTACGGCCAGTTTGGCCATGGCTTCGGCATCGGTATACTCGCCCATGTTCATGTGGTATTGCAGGGCTGTACCGTAAACATCGCCGGTAATACTTTTTTTAGGGTTCACATTTTTAATGGTCGAGTCGATCAGTTCCTTAGCCTGATCCATTTGGTTAAGGTAGATGGCCGACCGTGCCTGCCATACCCGGGCTTCCTGCACCAGGGCCTTTTGTTTTGGAAAGGAAAGGGTAACGTACCTGAAAAACTCTATCGCGTTAAAATAATGGCCGTACAAATGATTGGCCTTGCCCAAAACCAAATAGGCATCGCCTATATAATGGCTTTGTTCTTTTACGCTGATAATGGTATTGGCTTTGGTAATGGCGGCTTCCAACTCCTTATCAACAGCGTTGTTAGGGTGTGCGGCGGTATCCTGGTAAACGCTTAACAACTGGTTGTAAGCATCAATATAACTGGTTTGGTAAACTTCCTGCTTTTGGCGCAGCAGATCGTTGGCATTAAACAGGATGTTATAATGCGCGGTGAGGTTTTGCATAGTGCGGTTAAAGCCGCTCTCTTTTTCTAAAGAACAGCCAATGGCCAGCAACGATGCTAAAACTGTAAATGCTAAATATCTAAAACTATATAATGTAGAAGCGCGCTTCAAATACTTTGTTGTTAAAGGTTAATGTGCTTTGCTAAAACGGCCTGTTGCAGGTATAATTGTCTATTGTCAGCTGCTATTTTATAAAAGTATTGCTAATTTACTAAATAGTACCGGAACGGTTTAATAAATTTGCACATGGCTAAAAATGAACAGGATGATCTGGGCAACGAAGGCAGGGCTTATGCTAAGTTTACCGGGCTTGCCTTCCAAATGATCGCTATTATCGGGCTGATGGCTTATGCCGGCTATAAAATAGACCAGTCGGCCGGGCACCAAACCAAGTGGGTTACAGCGGCTATGTCGCTGGCTGGTGTATTTATATCTATGTACCTTGTTATACGCGCAGTAAAAAATTGAAGATCTCCGACACCATTATCCGTTACCTGGTATTTGTGCTATTGATAGCCATACCGCCTGCTGTATTAATATACACCGGCCAAACCGAATATATTATTGTTAAATTTTGGTTATTATTTGGTTATTTATCGGCATTAACGTTTATAGTAATTATGACAGTGCTGCTTGTGCAGCAAAAAAATGCCGAATCATACGCCCCGGCGTTCCTTGCGGCAACTACGTTAAAGATACTGGGCACATTGTTTTTTGTGCTGATTTTCCTGCGAAAAAACCATGTAATGAAGCTTAGTTTCGCGGCCGATTTTTTTTATGTATATTTCTTAAACACGGCCTTTGAAGTTTATGGTTTGTTGCGTAACTTGCGCAACCAAAATTTAAGGTAGAAAACTTCATTTAGATGTATAACAGCTCGATTTTGAACTTAAAAAATTTTAAACTTTCGCTCTTTTGTGCCTTTTTTGTGATGCTGGCCGCATTTCCGGTTCGCGGTTTCTCTCAGGAGGAACATGCCGAAGGCGCAAAAAAAGAACCTGATGTTAAAGAGATAATTTTCGAGCACATCGGCGATTCGCACCGCATTACCATCCTTGGCGATCTGTCAATTCCGCTTCCTGTAATATTATTTACTGATAAGGGCCTGGAAATATTTTCTTCAGCTAAAGTAAAAGAAAGTGAAGAAGGCGCTCATGAAGTTTACCAGGGCACACATTACGCTTACGCTTTAGAGAAAGATAAGATAAAAGTAGTAGACGCTGCAGGTAAGGTTGATGAAGAAACCACCAAAAAAGTGTGGGACTTTTCCATCACCAAAAACGTAGCCAGCATGTGGATGGGTATGCTCATTTTGATCGTTGTATTTGGCAGTATGTCAGCCGCTTATAAGAAGCGTGAAGGCAAGGCGCCTAAGGGCATGCAGTCATTCCTTGAGCCTCTTGTGCTGTTTGTGCGCGATGATGTGGCTATCCCAAACATTGGTGTAAAGCATACTAAATATATGCCCTTGCTGCTTACCATCTTCTTCTTTATTTTAATAAACAACCTGCTTGGTTTAATCCCTATTTTCCCGGGCGCGTTTAACCTTACAGGTAATATCGCGGTTACGCTTACTTTATCAGTTATCGTATTATTAGTTACCAATTTCAGCGGTAATAAATATTATTGGAAACATATCTTTTTACCGGATATCCCATTTTGGCTGTATCCTATCATGATCCCGGTAGAGCTGATCGGTATCATTTCTAAGCCATTTGCTTTGATGATACGTTTGTTTGCCAACATTACAGCCGGCCACATTATCGTATTGAGCTTAATATCGCTTATCTACATCTTTAAAACAATGTGGATGGCCACCGTATCAGTACCGTTTGTAGTGTTTATGGATTGTATAGAGCTATTGGTAGCATTCCTGCAGGCCTTTATCTTTACTATGCTGGCAGCGCTGTTTATCGGTATGGCTGTTGATGACCATAGCCACGCGGCACACTAAAATTGAATTATTAATTATATTATATATACACGTTTAAATTAACAAACAATGATTGGAATGATCGGAATGATCGCACAGGCCGCAGTAGCTGCAGGTGTTTCAGGTAAAATTGGCGCTGTAGGTGCTGGTTTAGCTGTAATTGGCGCTGGTATCGGCATTGGCCAAATCGGTGGTAAAGCTGTTGAAGGTATTGCCCGTCAGCCAGAAGCTGCTTCTAAGATCCAAACTAACATGATCATCGCTGCGGCCCTTGTAGAAGGTGTTGCACTGTTTGCCGTGGTAGTTGCCCTGATGTAATATCAGGCACCAGAAAAATTAAAGCATAGCACCGGAGCGGTTGGCCCCGGGCTATGTTTTAAAAACTTAAAATTTGAATTATAAGATAGCTATATAAAGTAATTATGGATATTGTTCAACCCGCGATTGGTTTAGTTGTATGGACGCTTGTTTCGTTCGTTATCCTGTTGATCATTTTACGCAAGTTTGCCTGGAAACCAATTTTAGGTGCTGTTAACGAGCGCGAGCGTAATATTGAAGAAGCCCTGTCTAAAGCAGAGGCTGCTAAAGAAGAAATGTCGCGCCTGACCAACGAGAACGATGCGTTGTTAAAACAAGCCCGTGCCGAGCGTGATGTAATTTTAGCTGAAGCTAAAAAGCTGAAAGACCAGATTGTTGGCGAAGCTAAAGAAGCTGCACAGGCAGAAGGCGCCCGTATGATAGAGAACGCCCGTATCGAGATCAACAATCAGAAAGCTATCGCTATGGCTGATGTGAAAAACCAGGTAGCCAGCCTTTCTATCGAGATTGCCGAGAAGATATTACGCAAACAGTTTGAAGATGCTAAAAAGCAGGACGAACTGGTAAGCGACCTATTAAAAGAAGTGAAATTGAAGTAGAGTGATTGGTGAATAGTGATCAGAGAATAGTGAGTAGGTCATACTTACTAACTGCTCACTCATTCAACTACTCACTACTCACAACTAAATAAAAAGCATGTCTGAATTAACAGTTGCCACCAGGTACGCCAAATCGTTGATTGACCTTGCACAGGAGCAAAACTCGCTGGAGCCGGTTAAGGCCGATATGGACTTTTTTATAAAAACCCTGAAAGCCAATAGCGAGCTGCAGGCTGTTTTGCGCAACCCTATTATCGCGCACGACAAAAAGAAGAAGATACTGGATGCTATTTTTACCGATAAGGTAAGTAAAGTTACCACATCGTTTTTCCATATCATGGTAAACAAAAGCCGTGGCGAGATCTTATATCCAACCGCGCAGGAGTTTGTGAACCAGTACAATGTGATCAAAAACATTATTAACGCTACGGTTGTAAGTGCCGCGCCTTTATCGGCAGAAAACTTGCAAAAACTGACAGCCGAGGTGAAAGCCGTTACCGGTGGTAATGTGGTATTGCATGCCAAAGTTAACCCCGATCTTATCGGCGGCTTTGTATTGACCGTTGGCGACCGCCAGATCGATACCAGCGTAAGCAGCAGTTTAAAAACAATTAAGAAAGATTTTGCCCAAAGGGTAGTACAATAATTAAAACTAACACTTAATAAAGTAACAAATGGTAGAGGTTAGACCAGACGAAGTATCGGCAATCCTGCGTCAGCAGTTGTCGGGCTTTCAGTCAGCAACTCAGTTAGAAGAAGTAGGCACCGTATTACAGGTGGGCGACGGTATTGCCCGTGTTTACGGCTTAACTAAAGTACAATCAGGTGAGCTGGTTGAATTTGACAACGCGTTACAAGGTATCGTATTAAACCTTGAAGAAGACAACGTAGGTGTGGTATTGCTGGGTGCTTCGGACGGTGTTAAAGAAGGTGATACTGTAAAACGTACCAACAAGATCGCTTCGATCAAAGTTGGCGAAGGTATGCTGGGCCGTGTGGTTAACACACTGGGCGAGCCTATCGACGGTAAAGGCCCTATCGCTGGCCAGACTTATGAAATGCCATTAGAGCGTAAAGCTCCGGGCGTTATCTACCGTCAGCCGGTAACCGAGCCGCTGCAAACCGGTATCAAAGCTATCGACGCGATGATCCCGATCGGCCGTGGCCAGCGTGAGCTGGTGATCGGCGACCGTCAAACCGGTAAAACCGCGGTTTGTATCGATACCATCATCAATCAAAAAGAATTTTACAATGCAGGCCAGCCTGTAATTTGTATATATGTTGCTTGTGGTCAGAAAGCTTCTACCGTTGCGAACATCGTTCGTACACTGGAAGAGAACGGCGCTATGGCTTACTCTATCGTAGTAGCCGCTAACGCTTCAGACCCTGCACCAACCCAGTTCTTCGCGCCATTTGCAGGTGCCGCCATCGGCGAGTACTTCCGCGATACCGGTCGCCCTGCACTGATCATCTATGATGACCTTTCTAAACAAGCTGTTGCTTACCGTGAGGTGTCGTTGTTATTACGTCGTCCACCGGGCCGTGAGGCTTACCCAGGTGACGTGTTTTACCTGCACAGCCGTTTATTAGAGCGTGCCGCTAAGATCAACTCTAACGATTCTATCGCCCAGGCGATGAACGATTTGCCCGAGTCTATCAAGCATTTGGTAAAAGGTGGTGGTTCGTTAACCGCGCTTCCGATCATCGAAACACAAGCAGGTGACGTATCGGCTTATATCCCAACCAACGTGATCTCGATCACCGACGGTCAGATCTTCCTGGAGTCGAACTTGTTTAACGCGGGTGTTCGTCCGGCTATCAACGTAGGTATCTCGGTATCGCGTGTAGGTGGTAACGCCCAGATCAAATCGATGAAGAAAGTATCAGGTACTTTGAAACTTGACCAGGCACAATACCGCGAGTTAGAGGCTTTCTCTAAATTCGGTTCAGACCTGGATGCATCTACCAAGAACGTACTGGATAAAGGTGCCCGTAACGTAGAGATCCTGAAACAAGGCCAATATTCGCCGGTAACGGTTGAAAAACAGGTAGCTATTGTTTACGCTGGTACCAAGAACCTGATGCGTAGCGTACCGGTTAACAAGATCAAGGAATTTGAAGCAGAATACACCAGCCAGCTTGAACTGCGCCACCCTGAAGTATTAGCAGGTTTAAAAGCAGGTAAACTGGACGACAACATCACCGGCGTACTGGAAACAGTAGCTAAGGAGTTGGCAGGGAAATATTAACGTGCAGATATGCAAATGTGCGAATGTGCAGATGCATATCTTCATGAATTAATTAACAGATAAGTCAATTTGCATATTTGCACATACGCACATTTGCACATTTAGAACATGGCTAATTTAAAAGAAGTAAGAAACAGGATAAAGTCGGTAAGCTCAACGCAGCAGATCACCAAAGCTATGAAAATGGTTTCGGCTGCTAAGTTAAAGCGTGCCACTAATGCCATCGTAGCTTTGCGCCCTTATGCTACCAAGCTAAAGGAATTGCTGGGCAACCTATCGGCCAGTTTGGAAGATGGTTCATCGCCATATTTGCAGGAACGCGAACCGGTACGTGTACTGGTGGTAGTTGTTACCTCAAACCGTGGTTTGGCCGGCGCGTTCAATGCTAACGCTATCAAAACCGCCAACAACATGATCGCTGAGAAATACAGCAAACAACTGGCAGCGGGTAACGTATCTATTGTTGCTATCGGTAAAAAATCGCAGGAGTTTTACGAGCGTCGTAAGTACAACGTAATTGGCAACAATAACGAGGTGTATAGCGCGCTTAACTTCACCAACGTATCTAAAATTACCGAAGCCATTATGGAAGGCTTTGTGAATGGTAAATACGACCGTGTAGAATTGGTGTATAACCAGTTCAAGAACGCGGCTATGCAGATCCTTACTACCGAACAATTATTACCTGTACCAAAAACACAGGCTACGGCTAATAAAGATGCTAAACCGGCCAGCAATATCGACTACATCCTTGAGCCATCGCAAGAGGAGATTGTTGAGCAACTGATCCCGAAAAACATCAAGATCCAGCTTTACAAAGCGGTGCTTGATTCGCACGCTTCGGAGCACGGTGCACGTATGACCGCTATGGACAAGGCTACCGATAACGCCGGCGAACTGTTAAAGTCGCTGAAATTATCGTACAACCAGGCCCGCCAGGCAGCCATCACTACCGAGCTGACCGAGATCGTGAGCGGCGCGGCTGCGTTATCAAACGGCTAATCATAATCTAAATAGCAAAATCCAAAGCCTCGTTCGCATTAGCGGATGGGGCTTTTTTGGTTAGATAAACACGTCATTCTGAGCGATAGCGAAGAATCCCCGACAGGCAGGTCGTCCCTGCATGTCCGCTCTGCCAATTTGAGATTCTTCGCTATCGCTCAGAATGACGATGTGGTTAGTTGTTGGAAATACCCTCCAACAACTTCTTCATACCCTCCAACACCTTCCCCCAATTCTCTTTCATGTGCTCTACCCCGGCTTCGTTTTCAATCCCATCCTGCGTGATGCTCACCTTGCTGCCATCGCCTTCGGGTTCAACCTCGTAATAAACGTTTACATAATTTTCGGGTTTATCGGCTTTGCCGCTCATGCCGCTCCAGTAGGTGGTATGCAATTTTTTAAAGGGGATCACATCAATGATCTGGCCTTTGTCTTTGTAGCTTTTGCCTTCCCACTCGCCGGTGTAGGTGATATCGCTGCCCAGTTTCCAGTCGGATGTTACGGTGGTGCCGAACAAGTATTGCTTGATCAGTGCCGGGTCTGTAAAAGCCTGCCAAACGCTGGCTACGTGCGCGTTGATGTGCTTAGTAACAGTTACACTTAATTTGCCTGCCATAATATTAGGTATTATTGATTATTATACTGATTAACTTTTGGCAAGCCAAATGGTTCTGCTGATGACAAAAAAACTGGTCTTTGTCCACGGCCCACTTAATAATTGTAACAATTTATTTTACAATGATCCAGGGTTACATTTATCGTGTTGCGGGTATCAATTAAAAAATAAGAAACAACACACTCCGAAATTAAAGCCGGCCGGCAATTTTAAAAGGGTGAACTAAAACCACTTAAAACTGTCATCATGAAAACAAAAATTTTAATGGCGCTGCTGGCCGGCACCACACTGTTTGCCGCGTGCAAAAGCGGAAGTACCGGGCATTATGAAGTAACAAGTTCCTCAGCCGATTCGGCTACTATAGGAAGGTCAGCGGCAGATTCGGTCGCCATTCCCAAACTTATTAAAACTGCGGATATAAGATTTAAAGTAAAAAGCGTTGAAAAAACCAGCACAGATATATCTGCCCTTACCACGCAATACCAAGGAATGGTAATGCACCACCAAATGAACTCGCGCGCCGAAAAAAGTAATGATGTGCGCGTAAACAGCGATTCTGTTATGCGGGTTACCGCGCTAAATATATCGGCCGATATGACCGTAAAAGTACCTTCTGAAAATTTGGAAGAATTCATGGACAAGGTGGCGGCAATGGGGCTTTATGTAGATCAGCGAAAAATGGATATTGAAGACCGCACCCTCGATTACCTGTCGAACAAATTGAAAATGAATAGTCGCCGGGATATCATAGCGCAACAAAAGAAAGGTAAGGTGGTGATCAAGCATGCCGCTGATGTACTTTTGTTAAAAGATGATATTATTGACCAGCAGATAGATAACAAGCGTGTTGATGAAGCAGTGAGGTATAGTATGGTGAACTTGAACCTGTACCAAAGCAATATCATCAAGAAGGAAATAATTGCCAATGATGACCCATCGGCTTATGGTCTACCATTTTTTAACCGTTTAGGCCTTGCGTTAAACAACGGCTGGTATATATTTAAGGAAATTATCATTGGCTGTGCCAACTTATGGACGCTGATAGCTATAGCGATAATTATTTGGCTGATCATTCGCCGCTACAGGCTAAAAGGTGGTATAGTTAGTGATACAAGTGCATAAAATATTAAAACAAATGCCACTTATTTGTTAAACATTTTTATTTTTGCACAAACAAAATTTAACAACATGAGCCACTCAGCAGAAGAAGCAAACGCAACCCGCCACTATGTATTGTTAACTATCGCCATCATCATCGGCATAGTAGGTGTATACTTCCGTTTTGCAGGCGATTCGTTCATGTATACCAGCATCTCAAACGTGATTTTTATCATTGGTATCCTGATCGCGCTGAAAGCCGTGTTTACCATAATGAAGTAAGCAGCATTTGCTCATAAATAAAACAAGAAGCGCGATGGAGTTCCATCGCGCTTCTTGTTTTACTACGGCTCTCTGTTATTTCAATCGCTCAAAATTATAAGCAATATTTTTGCCATTGCCTGATATGCTGGCATTGATGCGGCTACCAATCAGTTGATAAGCTATTTTTTTAGGGAAGTCATGCTCGGGGTTTTCGCAGACAAAGCCATCGGCAGTAATAGTGGTCATTTTAAAGTATACCGGTTCGGGGTTACCGCTAACATCGGCCACATAAAATATATCGCCGCCCTTTATTACTATCGATAGTTTCTCTACAAAGGCAGTATCGGTGCCCCGCATGGTAACGCCCTTGCCGGTAAGTTTGGCGGGGGATGTAGCCACCCACGTTTCGGTGCCACTTTGGCCGGGTTTGCTGTTGCTGCGTTTCCAGGTACCGCACAGCCATTTCAGCTTTTCAAATTCTTTACTGGTATTCTGCTGACTGTAAACCTGCGATGTAAATAATAGCGCGGCAATAATGACGAATAATTTTTTCATGTTATGTAATGGTTTTCAGCAAAGATACCCCCGGCACTAACGCCGGTATTGTATAAACCCGACCTCAATAATCTTTATTTATTCAGAAAGAAATTGGCCATATTATCGGCATCAAAGTAGTAGGCCGATGGGTCTTCGCCGGTAAAGGCTTTAAAATCGCGGATAAAGTGAGATTGATCGTAATAGCCGGCCTGGTAAACCACATCGGCCCATGAGGCGCTTTTGCTTTGTACAATTTGGAAGATATAATTGAAGCGAATGATGCGGGCATAGTACTTTGGCGTTAAGCCTACATATCTTTTAAAAAGGCGTTCCAGCTGGCGTTCGCCAATGCATGCGGCTTCAGTCATTTCTTTTACGGTAACCATACCGTTTTGTTTAAAAATAAGATCGATAGCAGCAGTAACCGGCGTGGTAGTAACCGAATGAGATAAGGGGAGCAGCCAGGTGTCAAACGCTTCCTTTACTTGTTGTTCATCTTCAAACTGAAGCACGATATCTTGTAGCTGTTGTAAGGCCCGGTTCGGTATAGTGTCAAGCGTGACAACCCTATCGGTATAATCGCTCATCTGTAATCCGAAAAGCTGTGTCAGTGCGGCAGGTTTCAGTTTAATGGCTATCATTTTAGCCTTGCCGGTATTCTCTAAATAAAAGTAATTGCCGATCTGCCCGGCCAGCAAGTGCCGGCCCTGTGTTTGCCATTGCCCGCTGATATTTGCACGGTAAAGATCGCCGTAATGAAATATCAGTTCGGTAAAACCGTCGGGAATGATCTTTTCTGTTTGGATGGCCGGGTCATCGCTTTCCACCATCCAGTAACATTCTATCAGTTGTTCAAGCTGTGGATGAGGCTGTATGCGGATGTAACTCATGGCGCGGCGATCTATTGCAAATATAATGACCCATTATCATTTCGGCCGATACTTCGATCCTGTCAAGATCTTCTGGGCGTCGTCCATTGCCATCAGTTGTGGCAGGGTAACATCGGGGTTCTTATCCATGTATTGTCTCACGATCTGCCAGCCGGTCCATACGCCCAGCTTCGGTGCCGATTCGTTGCGTTCGCCAAGTCCGGGGGTGAATGGCGCTTCGCTGATGTATTTGTCAAGCTTTTGGGCGTCGCTTTCGTACAATAGGTTTTCTTCCATAAAGTATCCCCAAATGTTAGATTTAAAGTCTTCGCACCATTTCATTTGCGCGGTGGTGTAGCCAATTTTGGTGGTGTCGGCCACATCGGGCAGCACCTGGTCCATAAAGTACATCACCTTGCCGGCGTAGATCATTTTATCCAGCAGGGTTTTATGCGTATCAGGTTCGGGGTACATGTCTTCACGAACAATGCCTTCAACTACCCGTGGCGCGATGTTGCCGGGCGTGAAGCGGCGGGTAATGTAGCGGGGGAGTATTTGCACCAGTGCCGGGTAAAATCGTGAATCGGCACCTAAAAACATATCCAGCCCAATTGCAAAATAGCCATCGCCAATGCTGGTTTGCGCCTGGAAGCCCGAGAGATAGGCATACACTTTTGGCAACTCCTTTTTAGGGAAATAATATTTGATGCGGCGAAAGGCATCTGTTAATTCGGCCTCCTCATTATCAAGATTGGGATACACCGAATCTACATCGTGTTTTACGTTTGCATAATCTTTTGTGGCTAATATTTGGCGTAGTTTGGCAAAATAAGCGGTGTCTTTAATACTACCCAAAGGCAAAATACGTTCAATAAAATCCTGGTAGAAGGCACCGTATTTGCGTTGCATGTAAAGGGCCTGTTCGGGCATGGGCTTTTTGGCCATGTCGTTCAGATCATGATCAAAGCGTTCGATCTTAACATCGACATGGATATTGCTCACATCTACTTTTTTACCTTGCTTACAGGACACCAGCAGGATGCAGGTGATAAAAATTAAGTAAATTTGCTTTGATTTGTCGATGCCTCGTATCATATTTATGCTTTCGGCAAATTTATAGTTTTTGGGCTGCATTTTATCAAACATGCCCCGCGAACATCAACCGTATATAATGAAGATAGCGTTAGCACAACTCAACTACCACGTTGGTAATTTTGAATCGAACACGGCAAAAATTATCCACAGTATAAAAAAAGCAAAACAGGCAGGCGCCGATCTGGTGGTGTTTGCCGAACTATGTATTTGCGGATACCCGTCGCGCGATTTCCTTGAGTTTAGGGAGTATATTGAAAGGGGGGAGGAAGCCGCCCTGCAAATTGCTGCCGGGTGTACCGATATTGCCTGCATCGTCGGGATCCCAACAAAAAACAGTAATCCTGAAGGTAAGGATCTGAACAACTCCGCGTATTTTATTGCTGATGGCAAGATCAGCGCTGTAGTAAACAAAGCATTGTTGCCCAACTATGATGTGTTTGACGAATACCGCTACTTCGAGCCGTCAACTTCATTTAAGTGTATCGATTTTAAAGGCCACCGCATTGCGCTGACCATCTGTGAAGACCTGTGGAACACCATCGAAAACCCGCTGTATATCACCCGACCGATGGACGAATTGATAAAGGAAAAGCCTGATGTGATGATCAATATCGCGGCATCACCTTTTGCGTATAATCATGATGAAGAGCGCATCGCGGTGCTTGGCGATAACGCCCGCCGTTATAACCTGCCGCTATTTTATGTGAACCACGTAGGCGCGCATACCGAACTGATCTTCGACGGCGGTTCGCTGGTGTTTGACAAGGACGGTAAGGTGGCCGACGAACTGCCCTATTTTGAAGAAGCGATCACCTATTACGATCTGAAAGATAATTCATCGATAGAATTACTACAGCCAACAACATCGCGCCAAATGCGTCAAAGCGATATTGAGCAGATACACGATGGCCTGATATTAGGCATTCGCGATTACTTCTATAAATCAGGCTTTAAGAGTGCCATTCTTGGTCTTTCGGGCGGTATAGATTCGGCTGTGGTTTGTGCCCTGGCTGCCGAGGCATTGGGGCCTGAAAATGTGATGGCGGTATTGCTGCCATCGCGCTATTCTACAGATCATTCCATTACCGACGCCGAGGCATTGGTGCGTAACCTGGGCTGTAAGTCGGAGATTGTACCCATCCGGCAGATAGCTGATTCGTTTGAAGCCGCGTTGCACCCGCAGTTCCAGGGCTTGCCGTTTAATATTGCCGAAGAAAATATCCAGTCGCGCAGCCGCGCCGTGGTGCTGATGGCCATGTGTAATAAGTTTGGTTATATCCTGCTTAACACATCAAACAAAAGCGAGGCTGCCGTGGGTTACGGTACGCTTTATGGCGATATGTGCGGCGGTATATCAGTTTTGGGTGATGTTTACAAGATACAGGTTTACCAGCTGGCACAATATATTAACCGCTATCGCGAGATCATCCCGATCAACTCCATCGTTAAACCACCATCGGCCGAATTAAGGCCCGATCAAAAAGACAGCGACTCGTTGCCTGAATATGATATCCTGGATGCTATCCTGAAAGAATACCTGGAGAATCGACTATCATCAACAGATATCATTAAACTGGGTTACGATGAGCAGGTGGTACGCCGCGTAATACGCCTGGTAAATACGGCCGAACATAAGCGTTATCAAACACCACCTATTCTCAGGGTATCGCCTAAGGCATTTGGTATGGGCCGCAGGATGCCGATAGTTGGTAAGTACTTATCGTAACACACTGTCCGGAACTATCGTGCAGGCGCATAATTAAAAGCTGCAGATTATTGTGTAGTGGAAAGGGGCGGCTGTTCATTAGAAGAAAAAAAATGAACAAAAAATCTTGTTTTTTGAACAAAAAATGAACACGCAATAAATTGATTTACAAATTGATAGGTGCGTTTGTTCAGAAATTCATTTTTTCAACACAAGCCCGTTTTTTAGGGCGCTGACAAACTTACGCCACCATTTATAGTACTTATTATCGGTATTTTCCCTTTCCGGATATTTATATAGTGAAAAAAGAAGCATATATATATGACGATCTGCAACAAGCAGGCTTAATTATACGCTATTTGGAGGTTGAATTTCTTATTAGTTAATAAAACTAAACCTTTTAGCTGCTGTTCCATCTAATATCAATTAGAGAGAGAGGAGAGAAAAGAGAATGAAAAGATCAATAACCGGGTGCCTGCTGTTAGCGGTAGTTGCCCTTGTGGCTGCTTGCTCATCATACAATTACTATTCGGTTGGGAGCAGCAGCAATGTAGCCAGGTATAGCACCTTTGCCTGGTTGCCGCCCGCAAATAATACCAAAAACCCTTATTTTGATAACGACCTGGCCGATCAGAAGGTTAAAGACCAGGCTACCGCCGACCTGGAAAGTAAAGGCCTGCGTTTGAAGGCCAATCGCCCCGACCTGCTGGTGCGTTATACCATAATGGTTGATAACAAGGTGCACACTTATAACGAGCCTGTTTATAGTTATAGCTATGGTGGTTTTTATCCGCGTGGTTACTACCGTGGCGGCCGGGCATTTTATTATGGCTGGCGTGGTGCATACCCTGTTTATGTAGGCGATGATGTTTACCACGTGCCTTACAAGGAGGGTACTTTAATATTGGATATTATTGACCGCAACACCCACAAAGTTATCTGGCGTGGCTACGGCATTGGAGAGGTGAATAATCCCGAACGTGCGGTAAACGATTTGCCGCAAATAGTAGATGGTATATTGAATAAATTACAGATAAATAAAACGGGGCGATAAAAGATTATCCCTAAAAATAAAAGATCCCTTTCTTACAGGGCAGAAAGGGATCTTTTTGTTTTTCCCAGGTGCCGGTAGCCAAAGTAAATAGCTATTGCCGCTAATAACATCACCCAGGTATCCAGCGGTGCAGGACAGCCGTTAGGGTCATAGCCGGGATCATCCGGGTCGCCAGAACAGGGCACCTGCGCGTATGTGCTGATAAAACCAAGTAGTAATACAGTTAGCGCTAATAATACTTTATACCCCTTTCTCATTTTTTACTTCGCTAAAGCTTAATAAATTTTGCCGATGCTATTAGTTTTTTGTTGTTGTCGTCAATCAGTTCGGCCATATAACTGCCGGGGGTAAGGTTAGATACATCCTGGTCGCCGCTATTAGTGGTGTAGGTTGTTGCCTTCATCAATGTCCCCATAGAGTTATATAAGCGTAACGTAACTGTTTTTTTAACCTCCTGTGTCAGTGCAAAGTGCAGGGTATTACTGGTAGGGTTAGGATAAACGCTAAATGCGCTGCTATTGTCCGACTTTAATATTACGATAGATGAGTAAGTTGCATTATCGTTAATATCGGTTTGCTTCAACCGGTAATAAATAAGTGGCTTGTTTGATTGATCTGTAAATGTATAAGTGCCGGTACCGGTAGAATACGAATTATTTACCCCCTCGAAGGTTTTGTTATCAAAACTGCGTTCCAGTTCGAAATAGGTATACGTGTACTCGTTCTTAGTTGTCCAGTTCAACACATTATCGTTTTTGATGTGATTCCCGGTGAAGGTAAGCAACTGGTAGGGTGGCAAAACTTTAGTACGCACAACTACTTCAAGGCGGGCGCTGCCATAGGTGGCGGCATTATTTTTATCGATTGCGAAACTGTATGTTGTGCCGGCGCGCAGATCAAGCGAATCGTTTTTGAAATGGTCCATCAGCCAAACATCATACTTATCGGGTATAGCGTTCAGGTTTACTTTATTAATTTTAAAAGTACCGCTGGTGTTATCGTTCACGCTCAGGTAAACCGATGTTCTCTTTTTATCGAAGGGTTGCGAGGCGATGGCTACCAGGTGGTTATCGGCGGTCATAGCCCCAAAAAATACTACCTGGCCGCTGCCGTTCAGGTCATCGGCATCTTCGGCTTCAACGTAGTTTTTGTTGTAGCTGTCCATAAACCGCAGTTCGGCAAAATCATAATTGGCGCTATCCTGAACCATTTGCAATAAAATATTGCCTTCGGGCACAGCTGCCGGCGTTCCCATCAGTAATGTAGGTTGCCCGGTTGATTTTAACGATTCGGAAAACGCGATGGAAGCCCCGCTGCTGGTGGCCTTTAAAAAGAAACCTTGCCCGCTGGCGATCTGCCATGGGGTAGAGGTTACCGAGTGAGCGGTAATACTGGTTCCGCCCGATGTGTAAGTATACACCGTATTATTGGTATTGGTTAACGATGCTTGCGTAACGCTTATAGATGATGGATACGGATTTCCCACCAGGTTGTACCCCAAATTTGAATTTGATAACGAATAGTTAAAATCCTGCTGGTTTAGCGTGCCTGTTTGCAAACCTACAATACCTGTTTCCGGCACCGCGTAAGTGCCGGATTTTATTACCTTGTTGGTTAGGTTGTTGACATTATCACCCCTGAAATAAAAGTAAAAACCCTGCCCCGCTGCGGCAGTTGTAGCCGAGAAAGTTGTAGGGATGGTGAAGTTATTGTTGGCTGTATTATAAAAAAGTATGGTAGGGCCGTTAGCAGTATACCCAGATGGTTGATCCCAGCCGCTGGCGCTGCCCCCTGCGCCAGTGATGAGCAGGTTGCTTTTAAAGCTTGTGAAATTAGAAAGAGCCGATGTGGTAACCGGGCGTATACTATTGGTATTTACCGGGAAACTCATTAACCGGTAACCGCGGTTGGCCAGTGTACCGCCCGTAAAATATCGCTGAACCGTGTAGGTGCCCGTTAAACTGGAGTTTGAAGGAATGGTTGCTATCGATCCGGTACCGCTCGCGTCGGAAAGTAAGGTGAATGATCCGCCCGTATTCAGCGTGTTATCTATCGTAGCGCCACCGGCTAATACCAACCTGCCCGTTGATGCAATGGTAGAAATGGTGTTGTTGTTTAACTTTAACGTCCCCGGGCCATTTACGGTAAGGGTACTGCCCGGGTTGATATATAATCCACCGCCACTGCCGGATGATATGGTTAAGGTAACACCCGAATTAATGGTTATTGACGGGTTTTGCGTTGAGCCAAATGTAAGGCCGCCTAAAGTTGTATTGGCTGTAATTGTGGGTGCATTTGTATAGCCGGCTGTACCGATAATAACAAATGTAGTTGTCGTGGGCTTAAAACCGGTACCACCGTTTAATAAGGTAAAATTGCCCGCAACTGTAAAATCGTTGCTGGTGCCCCCTGTCCAGTTCTCTGTGCTTGCAATATCAAACTGTAAGCCGTTGATGGTTCCAGATGGACTGAAATCGCCCCGGTCGCTTTGCAAGGCTGCGGGGCCAGATTGATTCTTCGCGAAACTGCATCTGAACGTGGTGTTAACACCGCCGTAAGTAACCGAATTGTAATCGGCTACAAGCCAGTAATAATAGGTGGTGCTGCCCGTAAGCGATTCGGTTACCGTGGCATCAAAATAGCCGCCGCCACTTGCACTTACATTTGCCGAAGTATACAGGGGCGTGCCACCCGGATATACATTGGTTGTTGAACGGTAAAGCCTGCAATTTGAAAAATAAGAGTTTTCGTTGCCTGTGGTTTTGATATGGAAGTTGGTGATATTTATCAGGCCGGTAGATTGCACACTGAAACCGAACAATACAATATCGGTACGGCCATAATACAAGGCACCGTCAGATATACCGTTACTTGTGGTGTTGTAACCGGTAAATGTTACCGAAGGCAGATCGAGCGTAAAGTTTGTACCATTAACATTGGAGCCTACCGCTATATTGGCCGATGAGGGGCTTGTTTGAACAATAGAATTAGAGAGCGAAGTCCTGAAAACGAATTGCGACCTGGCGGATAACGCCCCGTAGTACCCCGTATAAAAATCGCCCACAATAAAATAATACACCGGGGTGGAACTGACGGATTCGCTTAAGCCGGTAATACTGATGCCGCTATTATTATCGTACCCGAAAGCTACGGCCGCGCTTCCCGTTATTTGAGTGGCAGTAGCCAAAGAGAATGTACTTGATGTAGAACGGTATATCTTTCCGTTGTTAAAATAAGCCTGCGCTACGCCCTGTGTATAGGTATTGTACAAATGGAATTCGCTTACCGTTGTGTTAGCATCGGCACTCAGGGCAAAACCGTATAATACAATGCCGGTTTGGCCGGGCGTAAGGGTACCCTGGGTGATCCCGTTACCCGAAGCATTCGCGCCGGTAATAGTGTAGGTGGGGTTTTGCAGCACAAAATTGTTGCCGTTTATGTTGATTGACGACGCAATATTGGCGCTATTAGGCGAACTTTGAACAATTGTGTTGGCTAAGGATGTTTGGATCTTAAATTGAATTGTAGCAGGGAGCGTGCCCGATGTTTGATTAAAATCGGCCACAAGAAAGTAATAGATCTTGGTACCCGTTATAGTTTCGTTAAGATTGGTGATGGTGACACCGGGCGTATGCTGGTAATTACTAAAGCTTACATTACTTCCGCTGGCCACCAGCGTTGATGTGCCAACGGTAAACGTGCTGGAGGTAGACCGGTATAATTTACCATTACCTAAATAGTACGATAGATAGTTTTGGGTACTGGTACTATTAAGGTTAAAGCCGCTTACGGTAGTGGTTGCGTTTGCCGATACACCAAAGCCAAATAGCACAATGCCGGTTTGAGTGGTGGTTACAGGGCTTGCGGTCATACCATTACTGGTATTACTTGCATCAGATATACTGTAAGTAGGATTATTGATGGTGAAATTGGTGCCGTTAAAAGCACTTCCGTAGGTTGTATACGGCGAATTTTGGATAGCTGAACTAAAGCTGAATTGTATAGTTGACGGCAATGTAACATAGCCCGGTATACTGTTAAGGTCGCCTACTATAAAATAAGTATACTTAGAGTTTGCAGGGATGCTTTCTGATACATTTATGCTGATATAAGTAGCTAAACTACCAAGTGATTGTATAGACGTTGCAGTACTAAAAGAAGTGCTCCCCGCGGCCGAACGATATAAATAAGCATTGCCAACGAAAGCCTGTGTCGCCCCTAAAACAAACTGGTTAATTGGTATTGCCGATCCGGTTGTATTGGTTAGCGTAAATCCAAACAAAACATCGCCGGTATCGCCGCTTACCAGTGGATTTGAAGTAATGCCATTTCCGCCGGCATTGGCACCTGTAACATTAATTTGCGCATATGTATTTTGCGATACAATGGTGCACAGGATCAGTACAGATAATATAATACTCAGGAGGCGCTTCACAATCGGGCTTATCTATCTTTTTGGATAAAATAGATAAACTAATTTATCTTAATTTTTCAACTAAATAGCTAAAAATCAGAAAAATACGTGAAATATAATATTGGTTAATTTATATTTTATTAATAGTTATAATATTAATAAATAAATTAAAATATAGTATATTAAAGTGATGTGGCAGTGCTTTGCTTCTTTTGTAAATGCCTGTAACCCAGCACCAGGGCAAGGGCAACCAATACTATAACCCAGGTATCCAGCGGGGCGGGGCAACCGTTCGGATCATAACCCGGATCGTCGGGATCGCCTGAACAAGGTACTTGCGCCCACACTGTTGCAACCGAACAGATCAGTAAAATAGTTAGCGCTAATAATGCTTTAAATCCTTTTCTCATAATACTTTACTAAAGCTTAATAAATTTAGCAGATGAAATTAATTTTTTCGTGTAATCGTCTACCAACTCGGCCATATAGCTGCCCGGTGTAAGGGTAGAAACGTCCTGGTCGCCGCTATTGCTGGTATAGGTTTTTATCTTCATCAATGTCCCCAGCGAGTTATAAACACGTAAGGTAACCGATGTTTTAACATCCTGGTTTAATGCAAAGTGCAGGGTATTATCGGTAGGGTTAGGATACACGCTGAATATGTTGCTGTTCTCAGATTTTAAGATAATGACGGTAGAGTAAGTTACATTATCGTTAATATCGGTTTGTTTCAGGCGGTAATAGATCAGTGGTTGGTTTGACTGATCGGTAAACGTATAACTGCCATTGCCGGTAGAGTACGCGTTATTTACACCTTCGAAAGTTTTATTATCAAAGCTGCGTTGCAGTTCAAAATAAGTATAAGTGTATTCGTTTTTAGAGGTCCAGCTTAATACATTATTGTTACTGTTGCGCTTGCCGGTAAAGGTAAGTAGTTGGTATGGCGGCAGTACTTTGGTACGTATAACAACCTCCATGCGCGCGTTACCATAGGTAGCAGGGTTGGTCTTATCCATGGTGAATGCATAGGTGCTGTCTTTACGTAAGTCGATGGAGTCCTTTTTGAAATGGTCCATCAGAAAAACATCAAATTTATCGGGTATGTTAGAAAGGTCGACCTTATTGATCTTGAATTTCCCGCTTGAATTATCGTTCACGCTTAGGTAAACCGAGGTCAGTTTTTTATCCAACGGTTGCGAAGCTATAGCTACCAGGTGATTATCGGCAGTCATGGCGCCAAAAAATACTACCTGCCCGCTGCCGTTAAAATCGTCTGCATCTTCAGTCTCGTTATAATTTTTATCATAGGTATCCAAATAACGCAGTTGGGCAAAATCGTAATTAGCGCTATCCTGAACCATTTGCAGTTTAATATTACCTTCGGCGGTAGTTGATGGTGTGCCTAATAATAAGTTGCTGCCGGTAAGCTGTGAAGTGCTTTTTAGGGCTTCGGTAAATTTAACGGTGCCCGTATTGGTCGACCGGATAAAGAAACCCTGTCCGCTTGCTATTAGTGCCGAAGCTATGGGCGTGCTTGTTACACTGGTACCGCCGCTTGTATAAGTATAAGCGAAGGCCGTAGCGCCGCCAGTTAATGTTAAAGAAGCCAGGCTAATGGTAGAAGGGTAAGGGTTTCCCACTAAATTATACCCGTTAATTAAGTTAACGGTAAATGCCTGTTGATTTATGGTACCCGACTGCAGGCCCACAACGTTCGACTCGGGAGTGGCGTAATTGCCTGATTTAACTACTTTATAGATCTTGTTGGTGGTATTATCTCCCCTGAAATAGAAGTAAAAGCCCGAACCTACAGCAGCTGTTGATGTTGGTGCCGAAGGCGATGTAAATGTGCCTGAACTTGCACCGGTTGGGGTATAGAACAATATTGTAGCCCCATTTGCGGTATAGCCCGAGGGCTGGTCAAAGCCTGCCCCGCTTCCGCCTGTACCCGTGATCAGGAGATTGGTTTTTAAACTCGAAAAATTATAAGTGGCAGAACTTGTTAATCCCGAATTGAGCGTTGTTAGCGGGTTAGTGCCCGAATTGTTTACCGGCGAACTCATTAAGCGCCAGCCCCGATTAGATAAAGCGCCACCTGTAAAATATCGCTCCACCACAAAAGTACCCTTTACTACAGATGGATAGGTAATTGCCCCGATAGAGCCCGTACCGCTTGCGCTTGAGTTTAACGTAAAGCTACCGGTTGTATTGGCCGAATTATCAACGGTGACATTGGAGCCGCTTAAATTTAAGCGACCGGTAGTTTCGATATAGGAAACAGCGCCATTAGCAAGCGTGATATTTCCGCTAACCCCGCTTGCGCTGAAGTTTAAAGTCGCGCCTGTGCCTATGGTTAAACCATTGTTAAGCGTTAAGGTTGAGCCAAGTGTAGCTGTAGCGGTTAACGCTACGGTGGCATTATTTTCTATAGCGAGGCCGCCAATGGTTAAATCGGCATTAATGTTTGGCGCATTGGTATACGATACGCCGCCCACACGTACTATAGTAGTACTGGTAGGTATAAAACCACCGCTTGAACTACCTTTAGCTACATAATTTGAAGCGTTGTTTAGATCGCCGCTTACAGTGCCTTTCCATTCTTCGGTATTAACCACGCTGAATGCCGGACCAGAGAAACTGCTTGGGTTATACAATGTATACGGGCTGCTCCTAAGCACCTGGCTATCAGAGTTGCCCTGGCTGGTTGAAAAGCTGAATTGCAGTGTTTTAGGAGCACTACCCCCCGAGTTGGTATAATCGACTACTATAAAATAATAATAAGTGGTGTTGGCCGGTACAGTTTCTGTAAAACCTGAAAACCGATAATAACCGCAATTACAATCGGATATATTAGTTGAGGTATAGGTTGCAGTGCCACCCGGGAAAACGGGTGAGGTAGAGCGATATACCCTGATGTTTGAAAAATAGCTGCTTGGCCCGCCCGAAGTTATGATACTGCTTGAATTGAACGTCAGCGCCGCGCCATAAGCTTCCACACCGTAGCCAAATACCACAATATCTTTACGCCCGTAATATAGTGCGCCCGATGATATACCATTGGCTGTAGGGCTGTTGGCGCTAACCGTATAAACAGCCGGCGATGGTATGGTAAACGTATTACCCGTTATAGCATAGGTGTTATAAGTAGATGCCGCGGGTGCACTTTGGGTAATGGCATTGCTGGATTGCCCGCTGGTGAAATTGAATGCGATAGTTGCGGATGTACCGCCCCCGACGTTATCGGCCACAAGGAAATAGTACTTGGTTTGCCCGGCGGTGAACGTTTCCGTCAGGCCGGTAACTACCGCGAAATTTCCTGAAAATGAAACGGTGCCCACCTGTACAGGCGAGTTGGGATAAGTACCACTGCCGTTGCGGTAAAGTTTGGCATTACTAAAGTATGTGGATGCCGGGCCGCTGCTATTGATGTTGAAACCCGATAAGGTAACAGCACCACTTGACGTAACGCCGAAACCAAACAGAACGATATCGGTTTGATGCGCGGTTAGCGTGGCGTTTGTTATACCGTTCTGTTGCGATGAAACAGAGATGTTGGTATAGTTGATGTTGTAAGTATTGCCATAAACGGTAAAATCATCGTAGTTGGCTACACTGGGCGAACTTGATTTTATACTGGTAACGTTATTCAGCATATTAAACTGAACGTTTACCGGCAAGCTTCCTGTAACCGAACAATCTGCAACTAAATAATAGTATTTGGTTGCACCTGCTGCCAGCGTTTGGCTTAAACCACTAAATGTTACCGTGCCGCTGCTGCTTGTTGTGTTAGCACTTGCAGATCCCGGCAGCGCGTTTGAGGTATTTACGTAAAGGTAAAACTTGTTAAAAAACTGGCCCAGGTTGGTTTGGTTGCTGCCAAAAATCAAATCGCTGAAAGTATAGCTGCTGCTTGAGTTGTTTTTTATAGCGATCTCGAACAGCGGAAGGGTGTTGGTGCCCGATGTAATAACGGTGGTAGATGCCGTTAACCCACCACCTGTGGTAAGTACAGGCGTAACAGTAAGTGGATACGGCGTGCTGGCATTTAAGTTAAAATCCCGGTATTTGCTAAAACCCGAATTATAGGTTGTTCCGTTTGCGTCAACCGCAATTGGGTTGGTGTTATTAAAATATGGTTGTGTGTAACCACCAGCCAATTGGTCAACTACCAGGAAATAATAGTTAGTGCCGCTGACAGTTTCCGAAATATTATCGATAGTAACAACGCTTGATGTAATGGTTGCATTACCTATTGGCGTACCGGGGGCAGCAGCGCTAAAAGTACTGGTAGGGCTCCTGAATAGGGTAGCATTGGTTAAATAAGTACTGAAAGTATTGTTGTTACAAGGTACATAAAACTTGTTAAACGTAATGGAACCACCGCTTACGGTTGCACTAAAGCCATAAAGAACGATCTGCGTTTGGCCATTGCTTATACTATTTGGGGTAATGCCGCCATCTAAATTTGCAAACGTAGCTGTTTGGGCTGAAGCGGTCGACAAAAAGCCGATGAGAAGTATGAGGGGAGAAATGAACCTGAGTAAACGTTTCTTCACAGTATCGTAAATTGATCGTTAGTACATTACAAAAATAATGCGAAACAAGTATTATTATGAGTTGTAACACGATAATAACAACTTAATTACCACAACATACAGGAATGTTGGCTTTAGCGTTGCTTTTAAAGGAAAATTATGAATAATAAATAATTTGCATCGGCTACCCCATATGGAAACAATTCTACAGCCTGGGGAATTAATTACCCGTTGATTTATTTCCTATTAAGATAATTAATAAGTCGCATTTAGGGTGATGGTTAAATTTTTTAGGGTAACGATATTTGTATTAACCTTTACGGGATTTAACGTCCCGCTGCCATCACTCTCTGCTGCAAAAAAACAGGCGCCTTCTTTAATAAAAACGGAATAATCGCCTGGCGGTAATTTTACAAAATAATGACCGGCGCTATCGCTTTTTACCTGTGCTATCAGCTTTGTTTTTATCGATGTAAAAGCCGGCCGGTTACCCGTAGTTTGCCCGGTGCTTGTTGGTTGATAGATATAAATATCGCGGGCTACGCCCCGGCCTTTGCTAATAGGTTTGCCCGGCGATGGCATTTGGTTGCCCCGCAGTAAATACACATAGCCCTCAATCCCCTGCTTAACTTGTCCGGCCGATCTTAGGCCCGAACAGGCAAAAAGAAAAATAATTGCCGCGGGTATCAGGTATTTAGATTTCATATATATTTATAAACTATTAGCCCCTGTTAAATTCTCCGCCGTATGATTAATGTATGGATGATTTAACGGCGGTTATTCAAATTAACGTATAAACATATTTAATATTTGAATTTATAAAACCAATGCATGGGTTTTATAACATTTAACAGTTAGCTACATAATTGGGTATGGCAAAATTTTTACGCCGTTGCTGCGGGTTGTTTTTGTTGATATTGCTTTCTGCTGCCTGGGCGAACGCGCAAAAAGTGCTGGTAAGTAATGCCCAAAAACAGGAACTGACCAACTTTGCCACTCAAACCGATCAGGCCTTCAAAACTAATTATCAAAAAGCTGTTAATTTGGCCCGTACTAAGGGGTGGCCCATCAGGCGTAAAAACGGGGATGGCTCGGTGTTGGTTTTGCAGGGGGTTAACGCCCTCGGTTTCCCGGTTTATTTGCGCACTACCGATAATGTGATTGCCGCGGCCACCACGGGTACCAACACCGTTCAGCCCGGCGGTTTGTTGGGTTTGAACCTTACCGGATCGAGCGCTATAATGGCTAACAAGCTGGCTATTTGGGATGGTGGCTGGGTGCTGGCCACTCACCAGGAATTTACGGGTAAAACCATCAGTATTAAAGATGCAGGTTCAACGGTAATAGACCATGCCACGCACGTGGCCGGTACCATGATAGCTAAGGGTACTTATGCTCCGGCTAAGGGCATGTCTTATGGTGCTACCTCTTTGTTATCCTACGATTTTAATAACGATGTAACCGAAATGACGGCCGCCGCCGCGACGGGCTTGTTACTGTCTAACCACTCGTACGGTGGCGTATCGGGCTGGAGTTTTAACGACAGTCAAAACCGCTGGGAGTGGTATGGCTTGCCCGGCGATACCGAAGATTATACCTTTGGCTTTTATGATACCCGTACCCAATCGTGGGATAAGATAGCTTACAACGCGCCTTACTACCTCATTGTGGAATCATCTGGAAATAGCCATGGCGAAACCGGCCCCGCAGTTGGTGCCGATTACTGGGGTTACCGCAGCCGTACCGATCAAACTATTGTTGATAAAGGTAACCGCCCCGCCGGTATGAGTAGTAACGATGCCTATGATGTGCTTAACTCGACCGCGAACGCCAAAAACATATTAACCGTAGGCGCAGTTAACCCTTTGCCTTATGGGCCAAGCAACCGATCTGACCTGGTGGTAGCTCCTTTCAGTAGTTGGGGGCCAACGGATGACGGCCGTGTTAAACCTGATATTGTAGGGATGGGTGTTAACGTACTTTCAACAGGCAGCAGCAGTAACACGGCTTACCTCACCCTTTCGGGAACATCCATGGCATCGCCAAACGTTACCGGTTCGCTTTATTTGCTGCAGGAATATTACCAGCAAAAAAATAACGGCACCTTCATGAAATCGGCCACGCTGAAGGGCCTGGTTTGCCATACCGCCTTTGATGGTGGCAACGTTGGCCCCGATTATATTTATGGCTGGGGTTTGCTGGATATGAAGCGTGCAGCCCAGGCCATCACCGATGCCGGCACTAAAAGCATCATCAGGGAAAGCATATTGGCGCAGGGGGCTGCATCAACCGTAAACGTTATCGCATCGGGTAATGGCGTTTTATCGGCTACCATTGTGTGGACAGATGTGCAGGGAACACCTACCGCGGGTACCACGATCAATGATCGCACCCCTAAACTGGTGAACGACCTGGATATCCGTATCAGCGATGGAACAACTACCTTTAAACCCTGGGTATTAGACCCGGCTAACCCATCGGCTGCCGCTACAACCGGCGATAATATCCGGGATAATGTAGAGCAGGTATATGTAGCAGGCGCTACGCCGGGCAAGGCTTATACCATCACCATAACGCATAAAGGTACCTTATCCGGCGGATCACAACCTTATTCGCTTATCGTTACCGGTGTAGGCGGCGCTGCTTACTGCGCATCGGCCCCGGCGTCAAGCGCCGATTCGCGAATCAATAATATCACCCTTTCAAATCTTAATAATACCCCGGCGGCGGGCTGCACCAGCTATAGCGATTATACATCAACCACTGTAAGCCTGGAGCAGGGAAAAACCTATCCCATCAGCATAACTGCCGGTACTTGCGGCGCCAATTTTAATAAGATAGCCAAGGTTTATATTGATTACAATGGCGATGGTACCTTCGACCCGGTTTCCGAATTGGCCGCTACAACAAACGTAATAGCAGGTGCGGGGACTTATACTGGTACAATCAGCGTACCGGGTAATGTAGTGGCCGATAATTACAGCCTGATGCGTGTGGTGCTGAGCGAAACTACCGATCCGGCGACAATAACGCCCTGCGGCACTTATGCCAAAGGCGAAACACAGGATTATCGTGTGCAATTCACCAAAACCACCGCCGATGCCGGTGTAATATCGGTGAGCAGTACTACCCCCGGCGGCGCATGCGCCGGGCCAACAAATGTAACTGTGCGTGTTAAGAATTTCGGTAGCGCCAATATCAGCAACATCCCGGTAACGGTAACCATCACCAATCCCGATAACTCGGTTACTACTTTAAACGAGACCTACACTTTCGTGTTGCCGCCATCGGCCGAGGATGATTTTATTTTGCAGGGTACGTTCAATGCCGTGTCGGGAGCTACCTATCGCATAAGCGCCACAACCAATCTCAGCGGCGACCCGGTTACCGCTAATAATACGGTTACCGCCAATGTGGTTACCGGTACGCCATCGTCGGCCAATGCATTGCAAGCCTATTATTGCGATGATACCAAACGTTATATCCTAACAGGTAATAGCGATGGTGGTATCCTTTGGTATAAAAACATAAACGATGTTTTGCCTGTTGCTGCCGGTGCGCCTGCCTATACCGCGCAAACACCGGTTAATAATACCTTTTATGCCGGAGTGAACGACCTGAGCGGCACGCTTGGCCCGGCTACTAAAAACGTGTATACGGCAGGCGGATATAACCAGTTTACACCAGCCATTAATGTAAGTACAAGCGTACCTGTAATTATTCAAAGCGCCAGGTTGTATATCGGTAATCCGGGTAAGATCACTTTCAATGTGAACAACGCCGACGGACAAACCGTATCAAGCGCAACCATTAACGCTGTAGCCACCCGCACCACACCGGGGGCCGGCGCACAAACGGACGACCCTAACGACCAGGGCCGGGTGTATACGCTTAACTTGTTATTCCCATCGGCGGGTAATTATACCGTATCTGTTAGTTATGACGCTACCGCTACCTTGTACCGAAACAATGGCGGCGTAATGGGCTATCCGTATAATTTAGGTGGTGCTATCCGTATCACCGGGAATAATGCCACATCGCCAACCAATCCGTCGGATACAACCTACAATAAAAACTTTTATTACTATCTGTACAATATGCAGGTAAAAAGTGCGGGTTGCGCAGCCACTACCCGGCAGGCGGTAACATTGGCCAAACCGGTGGTAACACAACGCGATAGCCTGCTGAGTTCGAGCTTTAGCAATAGCAACCAATGGTACTATAACGATAGCTTGATAGTAGGCGCCAACGGCCAAACCTATGTACCTACTAAAAGCGGTAACTACAAGGTTGGCGTAACACTGGGCACGGGTTGTACTGTGTTTTCAGATAATTATCGTTTCGCTGTGGTAGCGCGCCATCCTGATAATTCAGCTATCGGCTTGTCGGTATTCCCGGTGCCGGCCACTACAAAGATAACCGTAGCCTTTAACGCCCCTGCCAATGATAACCTCACGCTTTCGCTGGTGAACAATGCCGGGCAAACCGTGTATTCGCAAAAGCAGGCGATAATTTCGGGTAGCTTTAGTACCGTGATGGATGTAAGCAAACAGATAACGGGAACCTATATTTTACAGGTTACCCTTGGCGGGAAGGTTTATGGGCATAAGATATTGATAGTTCGATAGGCGTATAATGGGGGCGATTTAACCACAAAGTACACAAAGAAACAAAGCACAAAGTCCACAAAAATCAAATAGATCTTTGTGGACTTTGTGCAAACCTTAGGGACCTTTGTGGCTAAATCTTAAGCTAATTAGTCCCTATTTAAAAATATACTTCAACCCAATGCCCGGCGAAAGATCGAAATATGGCCCGTGCCCAAATTCCAGTCGCGGGTTCAGATCAAGGCTGATGCCGATGGGGGAATCGGGGATGATGTATTCAGCCCCCACAACACCATCAGCGCCCAGCAGCAGCGTATGGTTAAATTTGGGGTTAGTGTTATCGCCTACAGCACCGATATGCGCGCCGAAGCCATAGTAAAGTTTCAGTTTGTCAACTTCGAACAGTGGCAGGTGGCGTTCCCACAAACCGGTAAACACCGCGCCATGATTACGCAAGCCAATAACGGCCTCGATGGCATCGGTTTTATCAATAAAATATTTCCCCGATGGGCCATACTCGTAAGCGAATTTCAACCCGGCTGCCACCTGGTAATCCTGCGCTTTCGATCGCTTGCTGAACAGTAAAAATGAAGTTAAGAAGAATAATAGTATCGTGCTTTTTTTCATGGTAAAGTAGGGTATGTAAATAATACTTCTGATGCCATTAACGTATTTTTTGATGTTTTATGGTGTTATGACAGCAAATAGCGCTTGATAGTTTAACCACAAAGGCCACAAAGAGAGAAACCACAAAGATCACAAAGTGCTTTTGTTGCTATCAATGGGCAACAGATACTTCTCTTTATTAAGATAATTTCTCTTTGTGCCCTTTGTGCAAACCTTTGTGTACTTTGTGGTTAATTTCTAAATTAGTCAACCAAATTATATCCCACATGCAACACCTTATTCCCCGCAAGTATTGTTTTATAGCTGGTATGCTTTTGCTGGCCGGTATTGTTTTACCCGGCTGCGTGCGCGGCCAGTTAGGTCGCGATAGTAGCGACCAGTACTATAACGGCATGGTGGTGTGTGCTTATCCGGATGCGGCGAAGGTAGGCGTGGAGATACTAAAGAAAGGCGGTAACGCGGTAGACGCGGCTGTGGCTGTACAATTTGCACTGGCGGTAACCTTACCCGAGGCTGGTAATATTGGCGGCGGCGGTTTTATGGTATACCGATCGGGCAGGGGGCAAACCAATACGCTCGATTTCAGGGAAAAGGCACCGGCCACGGCCAGCGCCAATATGTACCTTGATTCGGCAGGGAACGTGATACCGGGCATGAGTTTAAGCACCCACCAGGCATCGGGTGTGCCGGGAAGCGTGGATGGCATGATACAAGCCCACAAAAAATACGGCAAGCTAAAATGGGCTGACCTGGTGGAACCCGCCATCCGCCTGGCACGCGATGGTTTTAAGGTAACAAAGCGCCTGGCCGACGACCTGAACCGCAACGCGGCCGATTTCCAAAAGCGTAACCCCGGTAAAAAATATTTCCTGAAAGATACCAAATGGCAGGAGGGCGATCTGCTGGTGCAGGACGACCTGGCCAATACGCTTGAACTGATAAAAGATAAAGGCCGGGATGGATTTTACGCCGGCAAGGTGGCCGATATGTTAATAGCCGAAATGCAAACCGGCAAAGGCATGATCACCAAAGAAGATTTGAAGAACTATCATTCCGTTTGGCGCAAACCAATTGTGGGGATGTATAAGGATTATAAGATCATTACCATGCCGCCCCCATCAAGCGGGGGGATAGCGCTGCTGCAATTGCTGCATTCGGTTGAGAAATATCCGTTAAGTAAATGGGGTTTTAATAAGGACTCGACCGTTCAGGTGATCGTAGAAGCAGAGCGCCGGGTATATGCCGACCGCTCTAAATACCTGGGCGATCCCGATTTTTACAAGGTACCGGTTGATAGTTTGCTGAGGCCAGCCTATATCGATTCGAGAATGAAAAGTTTCGATTGGGCCGCGGCAACTCCGAGCAGCAGCATACAGGCCGGCAGCTTTGTTGGTTACGAAAGCGACCAAACTACCCACTATTCTATTGTCGACAGGGAGGGCAACGCCGTATCCATCACTACTACACTGAATGGCTCATTCGGGTCGAAAATAGTGGTAGCTGGCGCCGGCTTTCTATTGAATAATGAGATGGACGATTTTAGTTCGAAGCAAGGTGTGCCCAATATGTACGGCCTGGTGGGCGGTAAGGCTAATAGCATACAGCCGGGTAAACGGATGTTGTCATCAATGACACCCACCATTGTTGAAAAAGGCGGCAAACTATTTATGGTGGTAGGCACGCCGGGCGGATCGACCATTATCACATCAGTTTTCCAAACTATCCTGAATGTGATAGAATTTAATAAGAGTATGCAGAGTGCCGTATCGGCCAAACGTTTTCATCACCAATGGCTGCCCGATGTGGTAAACACCGAAAAGGATGCGTTGGATAGCCTTACTATTGATAAGCTCACCAAAAAAGGTTATAAGATAAACCCTGGCGCCGGCATTGGTCGCGTAGATGCCATTTTAGTAACCAAGTGGGGCTACTACCAGGGCGGCGCTGATCCAAGGGGGGATGATACGAAGATGGGATGGTAGTTAACTCCATTCCGTCATTCTGAGCGCCAGCGAAGAATCCCCGGTATGCAGAATGGTCATGTATAGCCTGGGATTCTTCGCTACCGCTCAGAATGACGGTACCGGTGACAAAAAAAGCCCTGCAAAAAAATGCAGGGCCCTTATAAAGAGTTAATATGGGGGCTAATTAAGCGGCCATCATATCCTTAACCAGCAAACTAATGTCTGCACGGTTACCGTTAAGGTTTGATAGCATATTGTCCGGCGCGAACTCCTGTTCTTCGCCGCTTTTTGATTGTTGCACCAATTGCTGTAACACGGGCGGTATCAGCATTGCCGATACATTGCGGGCCGCCTCTGGCTCGATACCGTAAAACTTATTCAGTTTATTGGCAAAGCGGTTTACCATGCTTGTAATTAATGCCGTACTGTAAACACCCGAATACTTAAAAAACTTGACCAAATCATTGATCTTGCCACTCTCCATCTGGTTTTTAAAAACCTCGATGATAGAACTTGAAGCTTCAATGATCACTGCATCACGATCTTTAGCGGCAATTACCGGATTGTTAATAACGGCCGTCCCGGCGTTATTTTTAACAAGTAAAAACAGTTTTTCAAACATGGCTTAACGTTTTTTAATGGTGATTGACAAAATGATGACAAAAGCATCATTTATTTATCAATACAACAAATGTAGCAATTATAAATTTTAATAATCAAAATATATTTAAAAATTCTTTAGGAATTTGTCAATTTTAATGGTGTATTGTTGACACTAACTTAGTGTGTTGACATTACACAGAGAAACGGTGTTAGCCAGACACTTAGCTGCATGTGTAGCAAATACACAAATTTGGGCGGGTTTACAGCAAAGCAATGTCAGATTTTTAAAAACATTAATACCGGTTTAAGCATTAATTGGTTAGTTTTGACGTAAATACTTCAATTATGCTGCCAAACATCGATTTTACTACCACCAACGCGTACAAATACCTTACGGATCACTTTATAGATATAGCTGCCATTGATCTGAAGGCTTTATTTAAATCTGATAATGAACGATTTACAAAGTTTTCGACCCGCTTTGAGGATATCCTTGTAGATTACTCGAAAAACCGTGTTACCGACGAGACTGTTGCTTTGTTGATACAGCTGGCCCGTGAGTGTAGGCTAAAAGATGCAGTGGGCGCGATGTTCAGCGGCGAAAAGATCAACGTTACCGAGGGCCGCCAGGTGCTGCATACCGCCCTGCGTAACCAAAGTAATACCCCCGTTTTAGCCGATGGAAAAGACGTGATGCCCGAAGTGAACGCGGTATTACAACAGATGAAAACCTTTAGCGAGGCCGTGATTAGCGGCGAGTGGAAGGGCTTCACCGGTAAGCAAATTACCGATGTGGTCAATATCGGCATCGGCGGCTCAGACTTAGGCCCGGTGATGGTGACCGAAGCGCTGAAGCCTTACAAAACCCGCCTTAACCTGCACTTTGTATCTAACGTGGATGGCACCCACATTGCCGAGACTTTAAAGGGCCTCGACCCGGAAACCACGATGTTCCTGATTGCCAGCAAAACCTTCACCACGCAGGAAACCATGGCCAACGCCCACAGCGCGCGCGATTGGTTCCTGGCTGCCGGTGCTAAAGAGGCTGATGTGGCCAAGCACTTCGCGGCTTTATCCACTAATTCAAAAGCGGTTGAGGCTTTTGGTATCGATACCGCCAACATGTTTGTGTTTTGGGATTGGGTAGGCGGCCGCTATTCGTTATGGAGCGCCATCGGCTTATCTATTGCCTTAAGCATTGGTTTTGATAATTTTGAGGAATTGCTGAGTGGCGCCCATGCTATGGATAACCATTTCCGCGCTACCGAGTTTGAGCAAAACATCCCGGTGATACTGGCCTTATTGGGTATCTGGTATAATAACTTCTTCGAAGCAGAGACCGAAGCCATTTTACCATACGACCAGTATATGCACCGTTTCGCGGCTTATTTCCAGCAGGGAGATATGGAAAGCAACGGTAAATCAACCGATCGCAATGGCAAAGCTATCGAGTATCAAACCGGTCCTATTATATGGGGAGAGCCAGGCACAAACGGCCAGCACGCATTCTACCAGTTAATACACCAGGGCACTAAACTGATCCCCTGCGATTTTATAGCCCCTGCGCAAAGCCATAACCCACTGGGCGAGCACCACCAGATGCTATTATCAAACTTCTTCGCTCAAACCGAGGCTTTAATGAACGGCAAAACCTACGATGTGGTAGTTGAAGAGTTAAAAGCCGCAGGTAAAAGCGAAGCCGAAATTGAGCAACTGGCGCCATTTAAGGTATTTGAAGGTAACCGCCCGACTAACTCCATCCTGGTTAAAAAGATCACCCCGCGTTCGTTGGGCTCGCTGATCGCTATGTACGAGCATAAGATATTTGTACAGGGCATTATCTGGAACATCTATAGCTTCGACCAATGGGGCGTTGAGTTGGGCAAGCAGTTGGCCGGTAAGATATTGCCTGAGTTGAAGGGTGATGAGGAAGTTAGCAGCCATGATGCATCTACCAATGGGTTGATCAATGCTTATAAAGGGTGGCGATAGTATAAAGAGTTTGGCTAAAGCCAGGATTTATGTTTTTGCGATCCGCTGGATAAAGCCAACGGCAATGAATTTTGCTTATCAAGGCGTTTTAGCGTGTATTCTTGTGCAAAATGCAAATCAAGCTCATTGCCGTCCAACTTATGGGATGGACAGAGATATAAAAGGAAGCTGGCTTTAGCCGGAATAGCTGAGTTTGGCTAAAGCCAGGATTTGTTTGTTTTGCAATCCGCTGGCTAAAGCCAACGGCAATGAATTTTGCTTATCAAGGTGTTTTAGCGTGTATTATTGTGCAAAATGCAAATCAAATTCATTGCCGTCCCATTTATGGGACGGACAGAGATATAAAAGGAAGCTGGCTTTAGCCGGAATAGTCGAGTTTGGTTAAAGCCAGGATTTGTTTGTTTTGCAATCCGTTGGCTAAAGCCAACGGCAATGAATTTTGCTTATCAAGGCGTTTTAGCGTGTATTCTTGTGCAAAATGCAAATCAAATTCATTGCCGTCCCATTTATGGGACGGACGTAAGCATTAAATAAATTGGCTTTAGCCAAAATAAATTATAAGGTCAACTATAACTTATCATATATGTCTTTTGTGAAAATCTGGGTTCACTTAGTGTTTGCCACGAAGAATCGTGAACCTTTATTGCAAAAGGAATTTCGATATGATGTTTACAAACATGTTTCCGAAAACTGTATAGATAAAGATATTTTTCTGCAAGCTATTAACGGATATAGCGATCATATACATTGCCTGATATCTTTAGGTAAAGACCAAAATATCTCCAAAATAAGTCAACTTATAAAAGGAGAGTCCTCCTTTTGGATCAATCAAAATAATTTGACTATCGAAAAGTTTGCCTGGCAGGATGATTACTTTGCTGTATCAGTTAGTGAATCACAGGTAAAAACTGTAATTAATTATATCAAAAATCAGGAAATACACCACTCCAAGAAATCATTTGCCGAAGAAGTAGATGAGTTTATGATGAGATATGGATGGCAAACCATAAAGGATAACTAATGCACCTCCGCACCACAACCCTCCCCGCAAAAACATTTATCGGTAAGCATTTTACCATGTCATTTGTTCAAAACAAAACTTTTGAATTGTGGCGCGGCTTTATGCCGCAGCGTAAAGAGATAAAGCATACCGTCGGTACCGAGTTGTACTCGATGGAGGTTTACCCGACCGGTTTCTTCGCCAATTTTAATCCGGCCAGCCAATTTGAAAAATGGGCGGCGGTGGAAGTTTCTGAAGTGGAAGAAATTCCTGTGGGAATGGAAATGTTGAACACTCCTGAGGGCTTATATGCCGTGTTTCTGCACACTGGTCCCGCCAGTGAGGGCGCACGCACATACGATTATATCTTTAGAGAATGGCTACCGCAATCTGAATATGAAGTTGACGACCGCCCGCATTTTGCCGTTATGGGCGAAAAATACCAGCAGGATAGCCCTGCATCCGAGGAAGAATTGTGGATCCCTATCCGAAAGAAATAATTATTTCGGCCCCTTTTTTAACTCGCTTTCTGATTTTAATACTATACTACCATCCTTTTGCTTTATCTGGTAGGCCGGGCTATCTTTTGTGGCATTCCGCTTTACATCGGCGCCTTTTATCTTTTTCTCAACCGGCTCTTTATGCGTTTTCTCTATTTTGCCTTCGGCCTGCGATGCGCCCCAGTTCCAGTGTACGGTATCTCCCTTTTTCATAGCGGTGCTGATGTTTCTTTAAAACAAACACTGGTAGCGTGAATCGGTTTCGTTATTGTTTCACTTCATAATTTAGCACTTCGCTTATTGGCGTACCATCATCTTTTATCCCCTGTACAATAATGCTGGCCGTGGTGCTGCCCGATGTATTGTAAAAACTAAATGTGGCCTTGCCATCGGCATCGGTTTTTAGGTAAGGTTGCCAATGGATGGTGGTGCGCATATCGGTTTTGGGCGGATTAGCTTCGCCCTCGTAAACCGGTTTATAAAAGGTGCGGGCCTGATAATAGCCCTGCACGTCAAGCCCCAAGTAACCGGGATTATCTATCAGCGGGTTTGCCTGTTTAGTATAGGCTGATATCAAGAAAAAAGCCCTGGAGCCCGCCACTAATTGCGTTACTTCCACACGTTTATATTTTTCAATTGGCATATTAAAATACAGTTCCTTATCAATATGGAACATGCTGCCATTTATCATTAACAGGGGCTGTGTTTTTTTGCCATCAATCATATAAGCTACACCCGGTCGGTTCGCATCATTTAATATGGCCCTCTTGTCCCGTTGCTGTAAAAACCAGGTAAGCGTTCTGTATTGATTATCCTGCGGGGTAATATTAAATATCTGCGGATCGCCCCAGGTCATCATTTTTCGCCCGTTATCTAAGGTTACTATGTTTTTGTTTGCTGTAATTTTCACCTCTTTTAAGTTAGTAACGCCTTTTAGCTGATTAGCCGTGCCGGCCTTTTTTATTAGGGCGGCAATGGCGGGTGTAACGGTATCGGGCAGGGTATCCGTCCGCTTATTGAGCACTGGTTTTACGGGCAGCGTGAAAAAGGTATCTACATAAACCGTACCCTTGCTATCGCCTTTAAGATTTATGGATGATAGCTTTACAAACTGTTTATCGTATATGGCAAGGTCGGCGAAAATGAAGTGGCCCTTAGTATCTGTACGGGTTGCAAACAACTTGGTACCCTCCAGGCCGGATGCGTACAGGGAAACATTTAAAGCCGGCATGGCCTTGTGGTTAACTTCATCCTTTACAAATCCAGATAAGCTAATGCCCTTTTCGGCTGTATGATCTATATGTATTGTTGTATCGGTGAGCCTACGCCAAATAAAATCGCGCCAACCCTGGGTAAGCAGTAGCAGATCAAGCTGTTTAAAACGGTTGGCATTGTTCGCGTCGAAATAACGGCGCGCCTGTTCAACATGGCCATGCAGTTCAGACCCCAGCATCAGGTACGACAGGATATCATCAGCCTGCTGCGGTACTGCCATGGCATCAACCACGGCTACCGAGAGGTTGGTTGCCCCGGCATCGGTATCAAACTGCACGGTAGTTTTTTCAAACGGCGCATAAACTCTTTTATCGGTGCTGATTTTTGCATAACCAAAATCCGGGTGATGAATATACACCAGCCGCTCGCAGTTGGGCTTGCCCTGAGTATCGTAAAGGGCGACCGCGACAATGCCCTCAGGCAGATCACGGCTGGAGATCTTTGCCGCGGTTTGTAGTCCCGAAGATGCCAGCGCCTGGCTGATAATAGTCTGGCCGCTATGTTTAACTGTTAAAGTATATTGTGCCGGGTCTGCCGAGGTATTGCTGATCACCACATGCAATAAGCTATCGGTTTGTTTAACCTGTAAAGCCAGTCCCTGGCTTAACACTGCGGGCAATTGCACAGGCAGTTGCTTGTTAGCCACTTTTGCAGTAGCACTGTAAGTTTGTCCTTTTGCAGGTAGAAGGGCGAATAATCCCATTCCCAGATCATCGCATTTAAAGCGGGCAATGGTATCGCCTGCGGCAGATATTACCGCTCCCGTTGCCGGTATTCCTTTGCCGTTAGCATCTTCGGCTTTTACAGCTATGAGGCTACTGATGCCTGCTATCATGGAGCCGCCCTCGGGGAAAAAGCGGACGGTAGGCAATGCCGGGGCGATTATGGGCGCAGTTTGCGGCTGACTGGCTTTCTTCTTATCTTTTTTATTTGCAGTAACCGGCGTTGCGGGTGCGGATAAATCGACTATGGTGATCTCCTTTTCGTAAATAAAGGCATCACCAAAATTCTTCATCCAGTTGGTATAGGCCCGCAGGCGGTATTTGCCGGCGGCAAGTGTGTCTGTCAGTTCAATATCGGCGTTGCCCGATCCATTGTTTAGGCGAACAAATTCGGTACTTATCACGTGCGCATCGGGGGCTATCAGGTCTACATATAAAGTGCCGCTGGTTTTTATGGGCTTATTGGTTTGCGCATTGGTTAAGTAGGCCTTAAACCAAAGTGTGTCGCCTTTTACATAGGTGTCCCTGTCGGTATGCAGGTAAATCTTTTCAAAAAACAGCTTAAAGTTTGATGGAGTAGCAGGCGTGTTTTGCGCGTTTGCGCCGATAACAACGCTGAGCATAATAAGTAATAAGGTAAGATGTTTGCGGCGTAACATAGGTATAATGGGTATATACCAAATATACAATTAGTTAAGCTTATTTTATATTCAGCGTATCAATAATGGCTGCTTTGCCGGTGCTATCGGCCTTGTAAAATTTCAGGTAGTAGGTGCCGGGTTTGGCGGCTTTGAATTTATAGGACGCGATGCTGAGGTTTTTGGCCGCTGCCGTTGTATCGGCAATATTGGTGAGCGTGAAAAGCTTCACCATGGTAGTGTCGTTAGCTACCGAATCCTGCAGGTGATGGAGTTTTAAAGTGCCATCGGTATTTTGCCATACCAGGCTAAAGGTTAATTCCTGGTCAACCAGGCCCGAAGTTGGCCCGTTTACCCCCATAATACTACCTTGTACCACCTTGCTTTCGGTTGCCTTGGCTATATCATCGTCCTTTTTGCAGCTTGTGGCAAAAGCAGCTACAATAAACGTAAATGTTAGATATAGTAGGTGTTTCCTCATTTATAAAATTAGCAGGTTCGGTAAGTGCTGCCGGTTTTGTTTCAAGATATGATAAAGATACCGGTATTTATTTCAATAATACGTCAGTAATTGGTAAATAGTTTGTTGCGGGCTTAATATTTTATTTAAATGTAATTTAGTATTTTGGGCAAACAACAAAACCAGCATACCCGATATGAAAAAAGTACTTATAATGGCATTTATCGTCTTGTTTGCCATCGCCGTTAAGGCACAAAAACTATCGCCTGAAATTAAGGCAGGAACCACCGTTAGCATGGACCTTGACTATCATGGCCAATCCTTAGTGCTGGGCTTAACCGTTAAAAGCCTGGGCGATGTGATCAATATCGACTGGAATGTATCGGGTACCGGCGGCACTTATGCCATGAAGGCTAAAGGATTAGAAAGCGGCACCAAATTTGGCGGTGACCAACCTGCGCCAGATGCGGTAACCGCACTTGCCGATGATGAAACCTTTATGTGCATCTCTAAAGCCGCTTACAAAACGATGGTAGATAAAAAAAGCTTTGTTTACAGTGGATTAACATACACCGTAAAAGATAACGCCGACGGCTTTAAAGTGGACGGCAAAGCCGTTGATGCCACCTTTGCCGCTACAGCCGACGGTAAAACCTCGCTTTGGATCTTAAACAACGCCAATTATCCGCTTACTTTGGGCATGAAGGGAAACCCTATCGGCATAGATTATAACGTGGTTACCTTAAAGTAATAAGGTTATACATCAAACTTCCAACTGTTTAAAACAGGGATGGCGTGATGCGCCGTCATATCAAACTGCACAGGTACTACCGACGCGTAGTGGTTATCCAAAGCCCACGAGTCGGTATCCTGCCCGTTATCGTTCAGCTGAAATACGCCGGTTAACCAATAGTAAGGGCGTTTGTAGGGGTCAACCCGTTCGTCAAACTCCTCGGCCCATTTAGCATTGGCCTGGCGGCATATTTTTATACCCTTAATGTGCGGGGTGTTGGGGAAGTTTACGTTTAAAAGCGTGCCAACGGGCAGGCCGTTCTGCAATACCTGTTGTGCTATCTCTCTTACATATTTAAGGCAATGGTTAAAATCGGCCTGCCAGGTATAATCATCCAGCGAAAAGCCGATGGAGGGGATGTGCTCGATAGCGCCTTCAACCGCTGCCGACATGGTGCCCGAATACAATACGTTGATGCCATTGTTCAGCCCATGGTTGATGCCCGATACGCACAGATCTGGCTTGTGGCCCTGGAACACACGGGTTACGGCCAGCTTCACACAATCAACCGGGGTACCCGAACAACGGTACATCTCAACGCCTTCGTACAGGTCGTCCCTGTCTAAGCGTAACGGCTTACCAATGGTAATGGCATGCCCCATACCCGATTGCGGGCTATCGGGCGCTACAACTACTACCCGGCCAAGTTCCTGCATTACGCTGATAAGGGCTTTAATGCCGGGCGCGGTAATGCCGTCGTCGTTCACTACAAGGATGGTGGGTTTGGTGCTTTTCATAATTGGTACGAAATTAGTTATATTTAACATATGCTTCTCGGCGAAAAGAAAAAGAGATACACAATTGAAGATTACATGGCATTGCCGGAGGGGGGCAATTATCAACTAATTGAAAATGATTTGGTGTTGTGGAACTCACCAGAGCCATCATCGCAAGTGGTACACCAAATCGTTTCAGGCAGAGTTTTTATCGATCTTGTTTCGTTTTTGAATCAATCAGGCAACAAGGGCATAATAATGTATGCCCCAATTGATGTCCGTTTTGACGATGGATATACTTATCAGCCTGATATAGTATATGTTTCCGAAAAGCGAAAAAAAATTATCAAAAGTAGTGAGGTTAATGGTGCGCCAGATATGATTATCGAAATATTGTCGGTATCAAGTGCATATGTTGATTTACGTGAAAAGAAGGACATCTATGAAAAGCATGGCGTTAAAGAATACATTATTATCGACCCGATAATGGAAAACGCCGAACTTTACGCGCTTGAGAATAATGTTTACCAGCTAAAGCAAAAGGCGCTAAAGCCGCAACAATTGCCATCGTTAATTATCCCGGGATTTAGTTTTGATCTGGGTAGGTTATTCAGGTAATAAATTGTAGAGACACGATACTTCGTGTCTCTTTTTGATATCCATACAGAAGACACGACGTATCGTGTCTCTACAGTTGGGTTTTACCCCATTATCTCCAGCAATTGGGTCAGCTCCTTTACCTTATCGGTAGAGCCTAAATGCTCGTACGAACTGATGAGGTTACGCAACACACGTTTAATAATTTCGCTGTTGCTGCAGGGTTCGTAAAATTGCTTTTCTGGTTTCAGGTTAAGTTGCTTCAGGAACATATCTACATCGCGCCTGCCAAAAATGAAGCCTTTGTTGAAAGCATTGATATAGAACAGGATGCCGCCTTCAAATTCGTTCACAAGGCTATCGTCTGTATAAGCCAAAATAAAATGTTGCGGCAGGTTGACGCCGTAAATAGGCACATCCAGCTTTTGAGCGATGACCGAATAGATAATAGCCAGCGAGATCTGATTGCCCTTTTTTGTTTCCAGCACCTGGCTCAGGTAGCTGTTTTGCGGGTCCTGGTGATTAGCAGTGTTGCCGCTGAAGCCGTGGATGCTGTACAACACGTGGTTAATAAGCTTTACGTGTTCGGCCGGGCTGCCATCGTATATCATTTGCAGCCAGATATCGCGCTTAATGGATTCTATCTGGTTGATGATCTTTTGCTCGTCAAGATCGGGGTATTGGTATTTATTAATGATGAGGGCCCCCTGCAGCAGATCGAACGCGCCGCCTTGCTGCCATAACTGCAATTCGGTTTTAAGCGAGTTGAATTGTATCTCGTGCACCAGGTTGGCTATACGGTCCTGCAATATCGGGTCGAAGGCCTGCCCGAAGGCGCCCTCAAGGTACTCGATAACTTCGCTGCCGTACGATTTTAGCTTATCGTGCACATGCTCAAATATCTCTGCGTCCGGGTCGTCCAGCAGGCGTATCAGTGATGCTATTTCCTTGGTATTCTCTATCATTTTTTAGCCAACCAAAAATATTAATAATTTTACCGGATGTTAAATATAAGGTTCGCGTTAGATTACTTAAAACACAAATTTACGGCCAAAACCCGGCATGGTTTGCATTCGCCTTTTGTGTACCGACTGGTTGATGAGGTAATTTACGATTTTTCTGAAAAAAAAGTATACGCCGAAATTGAAAACGCGCGAAAACGACTGCTGAATGACAATAGAACCATTACGGTGACCGATCTGGGTGCCGGATCGCACCTGAATAAAAACCGTGAAAAAGCGGTAAGTGTTATTGCCAAAAACGCCCTGAAATCTCCACGCTTAGCGCAACTCATTTACCGCCTGGTAGCCGACCTGCAACCCAGCAATATCATAGAACTGGGCACTTGCCTGGGCATCACCACCCTATATCTGCAACAAGCCGCGCCGAAAGCCAAAACATACACGCTGGAAGGCTGCCCGCAAACCGCCGCCGTAGCCGGCGAGGTATTTAAGCAGGAGGGGGCCAATACGATCGGGCAACAAGTCGGTAACTTTGACGATACCCTGCACCCGCTGATAGACAGCCTGTCCCAATTAGATTTTGTTTACGTAGACGGCAACCACCAAAAAGAAGCCACCCTGCGCTATTTTGAATGGTGCCTGCCCAAAGTGCACGAAGGTAGCCTGCTCATCTTTGACGATATTTACTGGAGCGAGGGCATGAAGGAAGCCTGGGCCGAAATAAAAGCCCACCCGCAGGTAAGCATTACCGTCGATCTGTTTTGGATAGGCTTGGTGTACTTTAGAAAAGGGAAGGAGAAGGAGGATTTTTTGATCAAGTTTTGAGAATGTGCAGATGTGCGTATATGCAAATGTGCAGATGATGGAATTTTTAGTATGATTAGAACAGCTTCGATAGTATTTCTTACTTTGTGCGCGTTTATTAGCGAAAGTGCCCCTTTGCCGTCATGGTTTACCCGCTCTTATAACGACCATAAATTAAACGCAAGCTACACCATTTTGCAAGCCAGCAAGCCAGGCATCCTTATTGCCGATCTTGACGGTGATGGAAAACAAGATATCGCGGTTCAGGTAGCAGAAAAAGTATCGGGCAAAAAAGGTGTTTTGATAATTGCCGGAAACCAACGCCATGAGATCACTTTGTTTGGGGCAGGTAAAAAGATCGCGGGGGAGGGCTTTAGCGATATTAATTGGCAAAGCGGCTGGAAGCTTCTGAAAAATTTTACCGCTAACCAAACCATTTTTAGTAAAGATGGTGACATAACAGGTGGAAAAAAGATCAGGTTAAAGTACCTTGCCATTTCGGTCTACAAGCTTGAAGATAAAGCGTTTGTTGCCGGAATAGTTATTTATTGGGATGGCAAAAGGTACATTACCATCCACGAGGGAGAATAATATCCTTTAGTAATTCTTCATCTGCATATCTGCACATTTCCGCATCTGCACATTTACTCCCTCTTTAGGGGGCCGGGGGCTAAAACGCTTCCCCAAGCGCTAAATAAAACCCGCTCTGCCTTTCCTCGCCAGGCACTTTTTGGCCAAAGCCGTAGTCAGCACGGATGGTAAGTCCCTTTTCCACATCAAAGAAGTAGCGCAGGCCGCCGCCGTAGTTCGGTTTAAGGCTGGATAGCGTGAACGATTTATTATACACCGTGCCGCCACCAGCAAAACCGGCAATACCTATGCGATCGCTCAGGCGGTAGCGTAGTTCGGCCTGGCCGGCAATCAGGTTACGGTCGCGGTAGCGGCCGTTGTAAAAGCCGCGCATCATCTCGTCGCTGCCCAGGGTAGGCAGCAGGTAAAACGGCGAACGGGCGCCGGTCAGGTTTTGGTTTTGTATATCAAAACCCAGCACCAGGCGTTTGGTGAGCAGGTTGTATTGCGATATTTCGATATTAAACAAGCCGCCTTTGTAAGTGTCGTAATCTATCCCCAGGCCCTGGTACAGGTTAAAATAGCTGGTGATCATAATTCCCCTGGTAGTGTATGTATTGTTATTGCGGGTGTCAAAAATAAATACGGGTCCGGCCAGCGCGCTGGTACCGCCTTTTTTGTCGACCACATTGGGGTTGGTATCAAAGCTGCCGCCCGGGTTTTCATTAGTGAATTTGTAATCAAAGCCGCCAAGCATAAAGCCGAGATAAACATATTTTCCAAAGCGTTTATCGGCCTCAACATTCAGCTTAAAGCGTTTTTGGCCAAGGTGATCTTTGTTGGCTTTATAGGTGTCCGGCCCGATGCCATAAAAATCGAACGGAAAGTTAATATAGCTGATGCCCGCCGTATACTTCCAGGTGTTATGCGGCGCCCAGTAAACGGTGCTCAGGCTTAGGCGGCTTTGGCCTTTGGTGGTGATGGTGCCATAACCGAAGATGTTGGATACCCGGGTATCGTTACTTAGCGTATCGGTATAAAACGAATATAATACCGAACCACCGATCTCCACGCCGGTCTCCGGCGCCGAACTTAATACCGGCAGCAGAAAGTAGCTGCTATGCTTGCTGCTATCCTTTTCAAACAGCATTTTACGTACAAATTTGGGCAACAGATTCTTTTGCGCGAACAGGGGAGTGGCCAGCAGCGCGAGGGCGATAAGGGCGATAAGTTTTTTCATGATCAGATTTGGGAACTAAGATAGGGGGATTTTGTTTGGCAAGATGGTAATTTAACCACAAAGGGCGCAAAGATTTTTCACAAAGGGCACAAAGGCTTTTGGGGATTTAAAAAAATTTGAAGGCTTAAATCAGCTAAATTTATCTCTGTGACCTTTGTGAAAAATCTTTGTGCCCTTTGTGGTTAATCTCGCCACGTAATCCTTACCTTTGCCCCTGCAAAAAATCTGAAAAAACATGAGCACTACAAGAGGACCAATTTCTCAGTTTATAGAGCGTAACTACCTGCACTTTAACGCGGCAGCTTTAATGGACGCGGCCAAAGGCTACGAAACACACCTGCTGGAAGGCGGCAAAATGATGGTGACCCTTGCCGGCGCCATGAGTACCGCCGAACTGGGCATTTCGCTGGCCGAGATGATCCGCCAGGGTAAAATAGATATCATCAGCTGCACCGGCGCTAACCTTGAAGAGGATATTATGAACCTGGTAGCACACTCGCACTACAAACGTGTGCCAAACTACCGCGACTTGAGCCCGCAGGACGAGTGGGACCTGTTAGAGAACCACTATAACCGCGTAACCGATACCTGCATCCCCGAAGAGGAAGCTTTCCGCCGCCTGCAAAAGCACATCCACAAAATATGGAAAGATGCCGATGACAATGGCGAGCGCTACTTTCCGCACGAATACATGTATAAAATATTACTGAGTGGCGAATTGGAGCAATACTACGAGATAGATCCTAAAAACTCGTGGATGCTGGCCGCTGCCGAGCGCAACCTGCCGATAGTGGTGCCGGGATGGGAAGACAGCACCATGGGTAACATCTTTGCATCGTACGTGATTAAAAACGAAATTAAAGCCACCACCATGAAAAGTGGTATCGAGTACATGGCATGGCTGGCCGACTGGTACGTGAAAAACTCGGAAGGTAAGGGCATCGGCTTCTTCCAGATCGGTGGCGGTATTGCCGGCGATTTCCCGATCTGCGTGGTACCAATGCTGTACCAGGATATGGAAATGGAAAACATTCCGTTCTGGAGCTATTTCTGCCAGATCTCGGATAGTACCACTTCATACGGCTCGTACTCGGGCGCGGTACCGAACGAAAAGATCACCTGGGGGAAGCTGGATATCGATACGCCTAAGTTTATTGTAGAAAGCGATGCTACCATTGTGGCCCCGCTGATCTTCGCCTGGATATTGAAGCAATAGTTGATTACAACAAAGTATAACGTAGAGCCAGATAATTATCTGGCTCTTTTTTTGTTTTTGCAGATCTCCGTAAAGGCACGATACTTCGTGTCTCTTTTTGATATGCATATGGGAGACACGAAGTATCGTGCCTCTACGGGAAATGGCTTTAAGGATAATTTTACAGGTGTTTATAGGTACAAGCATTAATTTTTACGTAATTTTCATCACCTGAAAAATAATAAGGCCACCCAACAGCTTTTAATAGCGCCTTTAGCTGTAAAATAATGTTCAGTGTATCCGTCGAAACCAGATAATTTATACTTTTGACGGATACCACATTTACCCGACGCGACATGCAAGCCAGATTTATCACACTTAAAAATCAATATTTACAGGTTACGCTTACCAATTATGGCGCAAGGGTTACGGGGTTGTTGGTGAACGATAAGGATGGCAACTCCGTTGATGTGGTAGCCGGGTTTGCTACGGTTGAAGATTATCTGAACGCAACTGCCCCTTATTACGGTGCTACTATTGGCCGTTTTGCCAATCGCATTGCCAATGGACAGTTTACCATAAAGGATACGGCTTACCAGTTGCCTGTAAACAACGGCCCTAATTGCCTGCACGGCGGCAGCGGTTTCCACGATAAGGTTTGGGAGATAACCGAGGCGCAAGACCAGTTCGCTGTGATGACCCTGTTTTCGCCCCATGGAGAAGATGGCTTCCCCGGCGATCTGAAGGTGAAGGTGATCTTTACCCTGATAGATAACGCCCTGCTGATAGATTATGAGGCCACTACCGACCGTGATACGGTGGTAAACCTTACCAATCATGCCTATTTTAACCTGAATGGCGAGGGGAGCGGTAGTATCCTTAACCATAGCATGCAGATAAACGCAGCAGCTTACACCCGTATTAACGAAAATTTGATCCCCGTGGGTAAGTTATCGGCTGTGGCTATGTCGCCGTTCGATTTCCGCGAACCCTATACCATTGGCGAACGTATTGAAGCCGACCATGAGCAACTAAACATTGCCCGCGGCTACGACCATAATTACGTATTAAATAAAGTAGAAGGGCAAAAGCTAATCCCGGCCGCCAAGGTAACCGGCGACCAAACCGGCATTGTAATGGAGGTACTGACCACCGAACCCGGTATGCAGTTTTACACCGGCAACTTTATGGATGGCACCAATACCTTTAAAGGCGGCAGCAAAGATGATTTCCGCACCACCTTTGCGCTGGAAACCCAGCATTTCCCCGATTCGCCCAACCAGCCCACGTTTCCGTCTACCTTGTTAAGCAGGGGCGGGATGTTTAAGTCATCAACGATGTACAGGTTTGGGGTATAATGCCCCATCGTCATGCTGAGCGATAGCGAAGCATCCCAAACCATGCAAGGACGCTCTGCTTAACGGGGATGCTTCGCTCCCGCTCAGCATGACGGGAAAATACGCTACGCAAACGCATCCTCCCGCATTTCCTCCCAATAAATAATATCTACATAAAGACTGTTTTGTATGGCAACCTGCGCTTTTATTTTATCCAGTTCGGCTTTTATCTGTCCCTCGTCAAGGATGCCGTCGAGCGCGTAATAATACAGGGTGTTGCCGGTTTCGCTGTTGATAAACCGGTAATGTTTGTTATCTGCTTTCATATTGATACACAGTTAACCTTGTGTTATAATTATAACGCCCCGCAAATAGAATTAGTTTAATACCGGGCAATAATTATAGCGTTTGTTTTGGTGCCGAAATTTTTGTATATTGTAGCAACTAATAGCCTGTACAACGTTCCTGTTGTACGATTTTTGCAAACCCGGCTTTTTTAGATAGATCTAAATCTCCAAATATAATTTGGTAAAGTAAACGTTTTGCAAACTTCAAAATAAACGTTCTTTGATATGTAAATGGATAAAAACCGCCTTAATGGCAAGTGTTTGATGTTTTGATGAGCGATTAAATATATGGCATCGTAAAACAGTTGTAAAAATACAACGCTACAAAACGAGTATTAAAAGAACTTTTTTATGATAAGATCATAGACAAAGGTTAAGAAACGGGCTTATTTAATAATAACTTCATAAACCATACGTTACCTTTGCAGTAATGATTAAACTCATCAAAAAGAAGCGGGTGTTATTACCCGCCTTTATCATATTTACGCTGATTGCCGCCTACGCGCAAAAGATCAGGCATGAAAAGGAAACGATAACCGGTTATCTTACAGGCAGTGTACTGGACGAAACTTCGGGCATCGCGGCGTCATCTGTCCACAGCAATATTTACTATATCCATAACGATAGCGGTGATACCAGCCGCTTCTTCGCCATTACGCCCGAGGGTAAGCTGAAGGCAACTTACTACTACAAGGGCGATCCATCCGAGCCCCTTGGCGCGCGCGATTGCGAGGATATTGCGGTTGGCCCCGGCCCGGATAAAAATAAAAGCTATGTTTACCTGGGCGATATCGGCGATAACAAGGCTGTGCGTAAATACTTAACCATCTACCGCTTCGAGGAACCCTCAATTACCGACAGCGTTAAACATGTAGATACCGCGCCACTGCACGTTAAGTATCCCGATGGTGCCAAAGATGCCGAAACGCTGATGGTTGACCCGGTAGAGCAACTGCTATACATTGTTTCTAAACGGAAGAACGCGGTTACTATCTATACTACACCGCTGGCTTATAAAACAGGTGATACGGTAACGCTGACCAAACGCAGCACCATCCGCTTAGGTGGCATACCGCCATTTAAATGGGTAACGGGCGGCGATATCTCCAAAGATGGCACCCAAATATTGTTGCGCAACTATAAGCACGTTTACTACTGGAAACGGCCGGAAGGCGTACCCGTTTGGCAGGCCATGACTAAAAAGCCCGAAAAGCTGTACTACAAGCAGGAAAAGCAAGGCGAAGCCATAGGTTTTACCCCCGATGGCAAAGGTTATTATACCGCCAGCGAAGGTGTGGGCGAGCCGATCTATTATTACCGGTTGCCGTAATAGAGTCGGGAAGTGGGGAAAGACCGGAAGTCCGAAAGATATTCCGGTTAGGATGCTTTTCAAAATTATCTTCCGGACTTTTCGGACTTCCGGACTTTCCGACTTTTCTTATCTTTGATAAAAAACTAAAACCATGAAAAAGAGATTGTTTTCTACCATTGCACTGGTGTGCGGCGCTTTTTTAATTTGCCTGGCCATAGCTGCCGACCTGACCGGCAAGTGGACGGGTTCAATAAAAACCCCTAATGGCGATTTTCCTGTTAAATATACCTTTAAAGTAGATGGCGAGGCATTAACCGGTACAGCCGATTCCGACCAGGGTTCTATCCCTATTACCGATGGTAAGATCAGCGGTAATAATTTTGTATTTAACCTTAATTTTAATGGTACGCCGTTAAAAAACGTAGGTAAGTTTTACGGCGATTCCATCACCATTGATGTGAATTTTCAGGGCACTAACCTGCACGGTATGCTAAAGCGTGTAGAGGAGAAGAAATAGTCTGTTGATGAAAGATATTCCGTAGCCCTGCCGCTTGCGGCGGGGTTATTTGTTTAATGGGCAAGTCGATACCCCCCCCGTAAAAACGAAAATGACTACCTTTGCCGTGAATTAAAACTGCCGTAGTTTTTACGGCAGCCGATAACATAAGCAAATTTTGAAATTAGAAGATTACGCCGCCGGGCAACTATTGCTGGTAAACAAACCCTACCGCTGGACCAGCTTTGATGTGGTTGGCAAAATACGCAACGCCTTTAAGCCCCTTAAACTAAAGGTAGGACACGCCGGCACGCTCGATCCGCTGGCTACGGGTTTACTGATCGTTTGCACCGGGAAGATGACTAAACAGATAGACAGTTTCCAGGCGCAGGAAAAGGAATATACAGGTACTTTCACGCTCGGTGCAACCACCCCAACTTACGATCTGGAAAGCGAACCGGAGCAAAAATTTGATACCGCCCACATTACAGAAGAACAGTTACATGAAGCCTGCAAGCAATTCATAGGTGATATACAGCAGTATCCACCAGCGCATTCGGCAGTGAAGATAGACGGCGAGCGCCTGTACGAAAAAGCCCGCAGGGGGGAAGAGGTGGAACTTAGGCCGCGCAATGTAACCATCACCGCGTTTGAACTGACCCGTATCGAACTGCCCGAGGTTGACTTTAGGGTGGTATGCAGCAAGGGGACTTATATCCGTTCGCTGGCCAGCGATTTTGGTAAGGCGTTGAACAACGCGGCCTACCTGTCGCGCCTGCGCCGTACCCGCAGCGGCAATTTTAAGATAGAAGACGCGCACGAGGTAATGGAATTAGTGACTTCAATTAGACAATTGAAGGAGGCTTCACCGATACAGGAATGATTTCACCGATTATCTTTGTATAAAGTTTCGGAAGTTGAACACATCGGTGAAATCATCCAAAAATCTGCGGAATCACAAAAAGTAATGAAGATCTACCATCATATTGATGAATTTAAGGCGGTAAATGGCGCGGTGGTTACCATTGGCACGTTTGATGGCGTACACCAGGGGCACCGCAAAATTATATCCAATATTATAGAACTGGCGAAAGCGTCGGGCGGCGAAAGCGTGCTGCTTACCTTTTTCCCGCATCCGCGGATGATTTTGCATCCCGAAGACCAGTCGCTGAAGCTGATCACCACGATAGCCGAGAAGGCTTCGCTATTGGAGGAGATGGGCGTAGATCACCTGATCATCACCCCGTTCTCCCGCGATTTCTCTAATCAAAGCCCGCAGGAATATATCGAAACTGTGCTGGTAAAGCAGATCGGTACCAAAAAGATCGTTATCGGGTATGATCACCGTTTTGGTAAAGACCGCAGCGGCGGCCTGGAAGACCTGCAACGCCTTGCCCCGGTTTACGGATTTGATGTGATGGAAATTCCCGAACAGGATATTAACGAGGTGGCTGTAAGTTCAACCCGTATCCGCACAGCACTGCTGCAAAGCGATATCGCGACGGCCAATACCTTTTTAGGATACCCGTTCTTCATCACCGGTAAGGTCATCCGCGGCGATCAGATCGGCCGGCAGATCGGTTATCCGACAGCAAATATCCAACCGCTGGAAACTTATAAGTTGATCCCCGGCGACGGCATTTTTGCAGTTAAGCTGGATATCGACGGCGAACAATACAAAGGCATGGCCTACATCGGCACAAGGCCAACAGTTAACGGCATCACCCGTAATATCGAAGTAAATATCTTCGATTTCGACCGCGAGATCTACAACCAAACCGTTAGGATGGAGTTTCTGCACTATATCCGGGGGGATGCGAAATTTGATTCGCTTGACGCCCTGAAAGCGCAATTAGCGCAGGATAAGTTAGATGTTTTGTCGGCTTTAGGGGCAAATTAACCACAAAGAACACAAAGACAGGAACCACAAAGTTCACAAAGAATTTTTAAGCTGATGGGTCTCTGTTAACGATGGCAGATCCTTTGTGAACTTTGTGAAAAAACTTTGTGTTCTTTGTGGTTAAATTGCCATCATCGTCCCCAACAAAATTTCAATTCACGCATTATTCTTTTATCTTCATCCCCAGCCATGAAGCAGCAACTGGATAAACAGGAAAGCGAATTTTTAAACAAAACCATCGCCCAGTGGGAAAAGGATGGCTTACTGGATGCGCCTGGTGCCGAAAAACTGCGTGAATCTATCGAAGTAAAGGGCTTCGACTGGATGCGGCTGGCCAAGTACTCGTTTTGGGTGGCGCTGTTCTGCGGTGTAGTGGCCTTTGGCTCGCTGCTGATCGATACCCGGGTGATCCTTTGGATAAAAAGCCTGTATTATACGCCTAACGTTGTAATTGCTGTTGGATCGGGCATTATAGCTGCCCTGCTTTTCTACTACGGTCGGCGGCGTGGAAAGAAGAACCCCGAAAAGATATTCAGTAACGAGGCTTTTATTTTTACGGGTATCCTGTTTACGGCCTGTAGCATTGCCTATTTCGGTAAAACCTTTGATGATGGTTCGCATCACTTTTCCATCCTGTTCCTTATATCGGTGTTTGTATATGGCTTTTTGGCCTGGCGCTTTAACTCGAGATTGATATGGCTGTTTGCGCTGATATCGCTGGGCAGTTGGTTCGGTACCGAAACCGGCTATCAAACGCATTGGACCAATTACTTTTTGGGGATGAACTACCCGCTGCGATTTGTAGGCTTTGGTTTGGTTTTGCTTGTCGCCTGCTACATCCTTAAAAACCGCAAATGGATGCAGTATTTTTGGGAATTGACCTATGTAGTAGGCTTGCTCTATTTCTTTTTAGCGCTGTGGATGCTCACCATTTTTGGCAACTACGGCGATTTGGGCCTGTGGTGGCAGGTAAAGCAGATCAGCTTGTTTTATTGGGGCATTATCTCGGCTGTGGTAGCGGCAGGATTTATGTTGTTCGGCTTAAAAACCAATGATGTCGTTGCACGCGAGTTCGGCATTACTTTTTTGATCATCTTCCTGTACACCAAATACTTCGAGTACTTTTGGAACGAGACCAATATGGCCGTATTCTTCTCTATCCTGGCCGCATCGTTTTGGCTGATTGGGCGAAAGGCGGAGAAAATCTGGAATTTGAAGAAGTAAATAAAAACAATGTCATTGAGGAGCGTAGCGGCGCGGCAATCTCATAGGCAGGTCCTCGTTGCATGTCCTATGTGATTATTAATGTATTGATTTTTCATCAAGGCATTAATGAGCTCCCGTTGGTCGGTTGTCCACGCTATCACTCGCAATGACAAACTGTTTGAAAATTACTTCACTACCACCCTCGTTCGCATACTTTCAATACTGCCCTGCATATCGCTGCCCTCCAGCATAAGGGTATAGGTACCGGGCTTGTCGGCGGTGTAAAATGATACCTGCGCTTTGCCGTCCTTGCCGGTAATGATATTGGGCTTCCAGTAAATAGTGGAGCGGATATCGGGCAAAACGGCCCTGGTTTTAACCGTGTATTTTGGCGAATAAAACTCGGCAGGCAGCGCAAACGGTAGCGGTTTGTATACATAAACACCCGGAGTGTGGGTGTAATAAGGCCCTTTGCCGGCGCGGGTGGTCACTTCCACATAGCAAAAATCAAAAGGCTTTTGCAGGGGATGCATATACTCGGCAAAGTAGGCCATACCATAGCGGCCGGCCTGCATAAACTCGATGCCTTTTATGTCTTCGGCGGTAAAATAATTTAACGATTCATCGTACAAGTCCTTGTACGACCGCATGCCTTCGGTCATCAGTTTATGTATGGCCACACCATCAATAATCAGTATAACCGCTTCGCTATTCACCACATAATACCGGCCGCCGCGGTCGCTAAAGCCTTTAATGTTGGCCCGCAACAGATCGCCAAGTGTGGTTTTACCGGCTTTTTCTATATCAGCTTCGTTCATGGCAAAGTCCGATTCGCCCGGGCCGTTCAGGTTTTTCGAGTCTTTGATGATCTTTTTATCCGTGATCACCACCTCCTTTAACTGGTGGATACCCATCATTTTGTTTTCCTCCAGTTTGTTGGCCATGCGGGTGTTAACGGCCTTACGGCTAAGGCTGTCCATATTCAGGTAGTTAGGTATAAGCCGGCCACTCATGGCTGCAAACACAGGTGGTACAAATTCATCCATCTCGATGCCCACGTTAAAGCTTTTGCCCTTTTTATTGCGGGCCTGTATAACGTAAGCAGCGGTATCCGATGGGTAAATATTTTTAAACTCGAACACGCCGGAAGCATTGGTGACCGTATCCAGCACCAGGGCCGGCTTTTTTGAGAGCAGTACCACCCCCGAATTGGCTACCGGCTTATTAAATATATTCAGCACCTTTCCTTTGATGGTAAACGATTGCTCGGCCGGGAACGCGGGTGCTTGCGCCAGGTTGAAAACCTTGCTCCAATCGTAGTTTACCCATCCCTGTGTCAGCAACAGGTTATCCAGGTCGCGCGTGGTTTCTTCCGTTGGGATATCTTTTAGATAGTAGCCCGGGTCTTCCACATTACCCTTCAGGTCAGCAGTAAGAAGCAAGGTGTTAACCAGTGTGCTGTTTTTCATCGAATCTACCTTCACCTGGCTGTCATCGGTAACCGCCATCGAGAATATACCCTGTACCGGCATGCCGGCCTGATCGGTTACCGTGATATCCAGTCCAACACTATCGCGTTTGCCGTAGGTTTTTTTATTACTGTTGATGTTTACGCACAGCCTGTCGTGATGATCTACAAAAATGATGCGCTCGTTCAATGGCTGCATTCTTTGGTTCAGGATGCTGATGCGGGTAATACCCGTTGGGAAAATGTTTTTGCTGATACTGATCCACTTGCCGTGTACATCGGGCTTAAAAGCTGCCGCATAGTTGGCCATGCCGCGGGATTGGGCTACCAGATAATAAATGCCAGGCGTATCGGTCATATCTGCGCTGGCAGTAATGTTTACCGCAACAGAATCTGTACCCATTACATCCGCCACCCGTAATACCATACCCGATGGCTTAACCAGTGGTAGGGGATAGGTTTTGCTGATAGTCGCGTCGTTTTTTATGACGGCGGTATAAGTTTCGCCGGCCTGCGGTTGCAGGTAAAAGTACCCCATGCCCCTGTGTGCCGATTTAAATATGGCCACCTGCTGCTGCTTGCTGTTGTAAACCACACCGTTTACATCGGTGCCGTTACCATCTTCGGCTATGGCTTTAAAGGCCACTTTGCTTTTCAAGCCGGCTACCAGTGCGCCGCCCTCTGGCATAAATTGCAGATCAGTATGTTCCGGGCGCTTTAACAGTACAGGAACAAGATAGGTAGCCCCGGTATTATCCTTTTTCTGCTCGGTTATTTTGATGGTCAATTTCTGCGGATCGGCTTTTTCGGGCAGGTTGAAGTTGAAGTCCAGGGCGCCATCCACGCCTATCATCATTTTATTCCTGAACCATCTTTTGCGGCCCTCGGTTAGCGTTACTTCCACATCGCGGGCCGCAATGGCGGTTTGTTTCAGGTCGGTAAAATCAAGCGTCATCTTAACGTTAGGCTTGCCCTCCTTTTCGGCCATATCCAGCCGCGAGTTGATGAGCCAGCCCTCGCCGGTATTGATGCTGGTAATGCTGAATTGCTTTTTAAAAACGTAGGCTTCGTTATAATTGCGCATCCAGTTGGTGTAAGCGCGCAGGGTATACAAGCCGGCAGGGTAGGCATTTTCATAAAGCGGGATATTGCCCCAAACCTGCCCGGCAATAACCGATAACATGGCGCGCTTCACTACTTTATTATTCTCGTCAGTAATTTCTGCATACAGCAGCCCGCTTTTGCGGGATGCCGACAGGTCGGCAGCGTTGAACAGGTAGCCTTTAAACCAAAGGGTATCACCCGCGCTATAGTTGGTTTTATCGGTTTGCAGGTATAGTTTTTCTATCGCGGCGTTGCTGGCGTATGTATTTATAGCATCAACTATTTGCCGTGCGGGAGTTAGCGGTTGGTTTTGCGCTATTACAAGCATCGGCCCCAAAAGCAGGGCGATGAAAAGTAACTTTATTGCAAAACGGCGTATCCCGGATGTATTTACTTTTCCCATAAGGCAGGCAAGGGTGATATAGGTATGTAAATATAACCATCTGAATGATAGAATGAAGGCGCGAATAAATAAACAGTCTTAATTGTCGGGATTTGTAGTGGGGATGTAGGTTTGATCAGGAAGGATATTCCCCGGGCTGATTATTCTTAGGCGCAACCCGCGCTTGCTGCTTAACCGGCGTGCGCACCAAAAAATAAACCCTTTTGGCTATATGATAGCCCGCGAACGAAAAGAAAAGGATGGCAATACCCGTATTGATAGCCCGTGTGCTTAGTTCAAATTTGCTTTGTATATACCGGGCAAACCTGCCATACAGGAACAGGCACAAAAAAGCCCCCGCGCCTGAGCCCAAGCTAAAAATAATTAAAGCGATGTTTCCGGTGATGATCCACTCGTGTGTGATAAGGTAGGTGCCGGCTATCATCCAAAAGGGAACCTGCATGGGGTTGATGAAGCCCAGCAGTATGCCGTATTTAATACTTTGATGTGGCTTGTATTTGGTTTCGGGTGGTTTTTTGCGGTGCAGCCAGGTAATGATGCCCAGCGTGCCAAAAAGGATGACCATCACCCAATCGATAACAACATCTAAATGAACTTGCGCCGATAGCCATTTGGCGGCATTCATGATAATGAAGGTGAAGATAAATTCGGCGCTTGAAAAGGCGATGATAAATTGCATGGCCTGCTTCATTCCACGGTTTATGGTGATCTGTACCAGGGTTAAATTGATATTGCCCGGCGGGATATAGCCAATAAAATTGGTGAACAGGCCAAGGAAAAAGGTAAGGAATATCATCACCCAAAAGTAATCAAGGTTTTTAGTTTGGCAGATATATTTCGGTTAAAAATTGAATTTGCCGTTATTTGCACCTGCTAATAAAAAATGAAATTGATGCCGGTGCAAAAAATTGTATCATTACTACCCGCCGCTACCGAAATTGTATGCGCTTTGGGCTTACAGGAAAACCTGGTAGGCCGATCGCACGAATGCGACTACCCCGAAGCGGTAAAAGAACTGCCCGTATGTTCGGAAGCAAATTTTGAAGATGGCTTAAGCAGCCTGGAGATTGATATTAAAGTTAAGGAGATACTGGCCGACGCACTGTCGGTATATACAGTAAGGCGCGAACAGATCAAAGCCCTGCAACCCGATGTGGTAATTACCCAGGCCCAGTGCGAGGTTTGCGCGGTATCCTTGCAAGAGGTAGAGCAGGCGCTGGATAATTATTTGGATAAGCAAACCAGCATCCTATCCCTGCAGCCTAATAAACTGGATGATATTTTTAACGATATCACCGCTGTAGCCAATGCCTTAAATGTCCCCGAAGCCGGCGCCGACCTGTTGGAACGCCTGCACGAGCGGGTGGATATCATCAAACATAAACTGAAGTTTATAGATACTAAACCCACCGTTGCCTGTATAGAATGGCTGGAACCATTAATGATCAGCGGTAACTGGGTGCCCGAATTGGTGGAGATAGCCGGCGGTACACCCGTACTGGCTGCAAACGGGAAACACTCGCCCTATGTAAAGTGGGATGATATCGCTGCTGCTGACCCGGATATCATCGTACTGATGCCCTGTGGCTTCAGCATGGACCGCACCCTGCGCGAAGTGAGCATCCTGCTGCAACAACCCGGCTTTAACGCGCTGAAGGCCGTAAAAAATAACCGCCTCTATATCACCGATGGCAACCACTACTTCAACCGACCGGGGCCACGGATAGTAGATTCGATAGAAATACTGGCCGAGATCATTAACCCCAAACAATTCATCTTCGGGTACGAGGGAGAGGGCTGGATGAAATTCGGCGTGTGAGTTTTGATGGCAATTAACCACAAAGGGCGCAAAGATTTTTCACAAAGGTCACAAAGCCATGCAATGATCATACAAGATTCTTGCGATCGAGATCTTTTATAAAATAACGCCCTTTGTGCACTTTGTGGTGGCCCCAATTTGTTCCTTCGTGAACTTTGTGGTTAAATCACCACCAACACCGCCCCAAATTTCATCGCAAAAAACCACGCTTTCGTCTAAAATAACGGCGCTTTTGTCTCTTATGCAAAACGGGTATTGCGGTTAACGGTACTTTTATACCTAATGGCACTTAAAAAGATATTCTCTGGCAAATATTTAGTCCCTGCAATACACATATTGCTTTGGGGGCTATACATCATATCTCCATACCTTTTCCGTAACCCATCTACCTGGAAGGGGTTCAATATGTGGCATTATCGTACAATGTTCAATAACGCGCTTTATGCGGGCATTTTCTATTTCAACGCGTATTACCTGTACCCGGTATTATATAAACGCCGCAAACAGTTATGGTTATACGTGTTATCGCTTGTTGTGCTGGTCATATCTGTAATGTTCTTATTGCGTAAAATAGATGATGTTATATTTCCGCAGCCTCAGCGCTTCAGGACCATGCAAGTTGTAGAAGCCAGGCCGTTAACCGGGCAGCGCATTACCTTAGACAAGCATGCAGATAGCGGACGCGTAGCGCATGGAAGAATTGAGCGGAGAGATTTTGGCCCCGGCGGCCCTCGTGGCCCTCATGGAGATTTTGGCGGGGATAGGCGTAACAGGTTGATTTTCTGGTGCATTTTTAACATTATACCTTATATCTTCATCCTGGGTATCAGTATCAGTTACCGTATCATTATCGATAATGCCAAACAGGAAAAGATCCGTAAGGAAAAAGAGAACGAGAACCTAAAGACCGAACTGAGCTTCCTCCGCTCGCAGGTGAGCCCGCACTTTATTTTCAACATATTGAACAATATGGTGGCGCTGGCACGTAAAAAGTCGGATATGCTGGAGCCGTCGCTGATAGAACTTTCCAAGCTGATGCGCTATATGTTGTATGAAAATGACGACGAGCGCGTATCGCTGGGCCGCGAGGTTGATTACCTTAAAAGTTACATCGCTTTACAGCTATTACGCTTTGGCGACGATGTAACAATTATGTTCAACCCTCCTGATAACATAAATGCTTACTATATTGAGCCAATGTTACTTGCCCCCTTTGTGGAGAATGCATTCAAGCATGGGGTTGGCATGGTTGAGGACCCACAGATCAACATCACTTTAAGTGTGGACGACGCCACCGGCTGGATGGATTTCAAAGTGATGAACACTGTTGCACCTCAGCAACATACCAAGGATAAAGATTCGGGCATTGGGCTGGTGAACGTGCGCAGGAGGCTTGAATTACTATACAAAGAGGATTATAACCTGGACATAATGCAGAACGACAATATATTTATTGCCGCCCTGAAAATTAAACTAAAGTAATGGTACGCTGTCTATTAGTCGACGACGAAAAACTGGCCCTTGAATTGATGGAGGATAACGTGATGAAGGTCCCGTATCTGAAATTGATGGGAAAATGCAAAAATGCCATGGAAGCCATGGACTTTATGCGCCGCGAGCCGGTTGACCTGATCTTTTTAGACATCCAGATGCCGGGGATATCGGGCATACAGTTCTTAAACAGTTTAACAAATCCACCATTGGTAATAATGGCCACCGCTTATGATAATTACGCGCTGGACGGTTTTAACCTCGATGTGGTTGATTACCTGCTGAAGCCGGTATCGTTCGATCGGTTTTTAAAGGCGGTAAATAAGGCTTACGAATTATTGAGCCTGCGCCAGCAAAAAGATATGGGGGCACAACCTGTGGTTCAACAGGTACAGGTAAAGGCCCCGGCCGAACCGGATTATATTTTTGTAAATGCCGACTACTCGGTTGTGCGCATCAATATACCCGATGTACTGTATGTAGAAGGCCTGAAGGATTACGTGAAGATATACCTGGCTGGTGCAACAAAACCGGTAATTACGCGCCTAAGTATGCGTTTTATGGAGGATAAGCTGCCGGCTGATGCCTTCGCGAGGGTGCATAAATCGTTTATAGTGGCACTGGATAAAATAACGGCGTTTAAAAAGAACCGGGTGATGATAGGCGAGAGCGAAATATCGGTAAGCGATAATTATAAGGATAAGATACTGGCCTATATAGGCCATCATGAAAATGATTAAGATTAGAATATACCCTATTTAACCAAATATAACGATGAACACTAATGTTAAAACATTAATTAAACTGGGCCTTTGCTTAACCGCAAGCATGGGCTTATTTGCAGCCAGGGCGCAAAGCGTACAGGAAACCGGCGTTTGGGCGCCTGCAAATGTTAAAGTTGATGGCAAACTTAACGAGTATGGTAACTCCTTAGAAGCTAATAACAAAACAGATAACGTTAGCTATACCGTGAGCAATGATGACAAGAACCTATATTTTGCCATTAAAGCCAACGATCAATCTACCGCTAATAAAATTATGGCCGGCGGTATTGATTTTATATTAAATACCGAAGGTAAAAAGAAAGATAAAGACGCGTTCATTATCACTTTCCCATTGATCAACCGTTCGGCTATGCGTGGCGCGATGGGGGGGGGGCAAAGAGGTCAGCGCGGCCAGGGCGGCGGCGGCGGACAGCAGGGTGGCCCTCCTGATACCGCTACTATTAACAGCATGCGCCGTACTGCGGTAGCTGCTGTTAAAGAAATGAAGCTGAAAGGTTTTAAAGATATTCCGGATAGCGTGGTATCTATTTATAACGAATACAGCCTGAAGGGCGCGGTAGCTTACGATGCCAATGGCAATTTTATTTGCGAACTGGCTGTGCCTTTTTCGCAATTAGGTATCTCGCTTGATAAAACTAAAGAGATAGCATACAACCTGAAGATAAACGGTATACAAATGAACCGCGACCGTAACCGCGATGATAACAATCGCGATGGCGGCGGCTTCGGTGGCCAGCGTGGTGGCGGGGACGGTAACAACAACGGTGGCGGCTTTGGCGGAAATGGCGGCGGCGGTGGTAACCGTGGCGGCGGCGGAGGCGGCAACTTCGGTGGCGGCGGTGGTGGAAACCGCGGCGGCGGCGGCGGCCGTGGTGGTTTCGGCGGCGGCGGCGGTTTCGACATGGCCAATATGTTTAGCTCCACCGATTTTTGGGCAAAGTATACCCTGGCCAAAAAATAATAAAAATTAACTGATCAAAATTATTTAATACCCTTAATTGCCCTGTTTGCAAAGCAGGCAGGGCGCATATTGCACATACTTTTTAATACTTATCACTGATGAAGAGAACACTACTAATAATCGCCGCCCTGCTGTTTACTGCTGCTGTATACGCGCAGATACCCGGGGGCCAGCAACGTAACAACGCTTTGCCACCGCCGCTGCCATCAAGGCAGGTAAGTGGTATTGTTAAGGATTCAACCGATAATACCGTTCCCGGTGCAGTTGTAAAGCTGGTATCAACTCATGATACCCTGAGTACAGCAACCAATGCCGATGGTATCTTTATTTTTAAATCGGTAAAAATGAACATCTTTACCATTACGGTAACCAGTTTGGGCAACGCGCCTTACGTAAAGAAGTTCCAGATGAACGACGCGGTTCCGCGCCTGACGCTTGATCCGGTTATTTTGAAAGGTTCCAGCACCATGATAAAGGAAGTAGTGATCAATGGTACGCCAACCATCACTTACAAGCCTGATACCATGCAATATCGTGCAACCGACTATAAAGTGCGCCCTAATGCTACTTTAGATGAGTTGCTGAAGAAGATGGAAGGTATGGAAGTAGGCAGCGATGGTAGCCTTACCCACCAGGGCCAGGCCGTTACCAAGGTAAAACTGAATGGTAAGGACTATGCCGGTGGCGATGTGGCCCAGGCTATCCAAAACCTGCCTGCCGACATTATTGAATATGCCCAGGTAATTGACGATTACGGCGATCAGGCCGCCCGTACCGGTATCAAAACCGGCGACCCGACCAAAACGCTGAACGTAACCACCAAAGCCGACCGCTCGGTTGGTACAACTGCCCGTTTAATTGGCCAGGCCGGTAACTACGATCAGTATAACGCTAATATTTTTGCGCAGCGCATCAATGCTAACCAGCAACTGGGTTTAATAGGTAACTTCCGTAATGCTATAACCGGTATACAATCTACTGCTGCGCGCGGGCTTGGCGGCGGTGGCGGCGGGAATCCAGGTACTACAAAATCGCTACAGCCATTATCATTAAACTATCGCGATCAGTACAGCCCTAAAGTACAGGTAGTTAGTAGCGCTACTTATAACTTTAGCGATAATACCAGCACCAGTGATAGCTACGGCACGCGCTATAATAACTTTGGTAACAATATTTTTAAACGCAATGGCGATTTTAAGAACAACAGGAATGGCCGCAGCGCAACCTTTGAATTAGATTACCAGATAGATAGCCTGAATTACCTGCAAGTAACGCCAAGCTATAATTACTCAACCTCCGAAACTTTTAACGATTCGTTCTCGGACAATGTAAACGATTATACTCAAACCGGCCACGGTTTCGAACACCAAACCGTTACCGGTACTACATCGTCAAAAACGCCTAATACCAATTATGGTTTAATAGCGTTCTTTAATCACAGGTTTAAAAAACCACGCCGCAACTTCTCGTTCCAGGCAAGCTATAACCACACCGATAGCGAATCGAACGGTGAAACGGTGAGCCTTACCAATAACTATGCTGATGCTACTACCAATAACCTGTTATTAAGCCAAAGCGCCCACCTGTTAACTTATAAAACAAACAATGCCGATGCTTTGCGTGGTAGCATGACCTATTCTGAACCACTGGGCCAGTTTTCGCAATTTGAGTTTAACGGCCAGGTGAATCGTAATTCGCACGATACCAAAAATGCAACCGACTCGATACTTACAGCCGGTGGTGTAAAAGAAACCAACCTGAACTTTAATTATATAACCACCGAAACTAACCTGAATTTCAACTATCGTTACAACGGTTCTAAAGTAAACCTTTCGTTAGGTACTACTTTAAAGCCATACAGTATCGAGGGTACCAAGTTTAACAATACAATCGGTGCCAACGTAAACAGCAGCCTGTATAACTTCAGGATCATTCCGTTGTTCCGTTTCGCTTACTCATGGTCGCGTACACAAAGGTTTACCCTTAACTACAATGGCAATAACGCCGAGCCGGCGTTTGATCAGATACAACCGTTTACCGATAAAACCGACCCTAATAACTATGTTACCGGTAACCCTAACCTGCGTGCAGGCTTAACTAATAACATTACCGCTACGTATAATAACTATTTCCCTAACTCAAGGTTCAACCTGTCGTTCAATGGTAACGCTACCTTTTACACCGATCAGGTAGCCAGCAATACCACCCAGATATTTGTGCCTATACCGGGTTCTACGCAGCAGCGTACCATTCGCGACATCACTTATGTAAACATCAGTGGCGCACGCTCTTATGGAGGTAACTATAACATCTCTAAACAACTGGCCGACAGAAGATACAATATCGCCATAAACGGTGGCGTTAACTACGGTTATAGCATCAATATGAACCAGGGCCAGACTTACCATCAAACAAGCTGGAACTTTAACGAGCGTTTTGGCCCGCGTATCAATCCATCTGATAACGTAGAGATCAACCCATTCTTTGGTACATCGTTAACCAAAACCTTCTCTACTGCCGAAAATAGCCCATCAAGCAAGGCTGTTAATAATTCGTTCGGTTTAGATGGTCGTTTCTATTTCCTGAAAACCTTCCAGGTACATTACGATGCTTCTAAAAACTTTACCACCCAAACCAGCAGCGTAACCGGTATCCCAACATTAAATAACAGCCCGTTATTGATTAATGGTGGTTTCCAAAAAGAGTTTGGTCAAAAACGTTCGTTTACATTAACATTCGATGTGAACGATATCCTGCACCAGGCTAACCCGCTTACACAAACTGTAAGTGCTACAGGTATCACAAACACAGTTACCAGTACCAAAAGCCGCTACTTCCTGGTGGGTTTCCGCCTCAACCTGCAAAAATGGAGCGGCAGGCCAACACGTAACGGCCGCACTATGCAACGCCGTGGCGATGGTAGCTTCATTTATAACTAATGATTAGAGATTAGATATTAGTCAATCCTAATAAGTAAAACGGCCCGGGTGCGAAAGCATCCGGGCCGTTTTTATGTAGTTGCCTGGTTGATAGCAGGCCATTATTATTCACATTTTGCCACTATTTGCAATATCGCGGTAAAAAGCTCTCCCCATCGGTCAATGCCGAAACAAGCTTTACAATTTCATGTTAATATTGTGATGCCGCGTTAACCATATTTACATTGGCATTGTTGATATTTGATTATTCGTTTTCAACCAACTATCTAACCCCAATATGAAAAAAAGCACAGGGCAGCATACACTGTCTATCGATATCGGCGGATCGCACGTAAAGGCTACCATCCTTAATAAGCAAGGCAAACTAACCATGGAGTATGATAAGGAAGATACGCCCATGCCGTCTACCCCGCAAAATATGATGGACGCCATTAAAAAACTTGTAAAAGGCTTTCCGGAATATAACCAGATCTCAGTTGGCTTCCCCGGTTATATTAAAAATGGCGTAGTGGTTACGGCACCCAATTTAGGGAATAAGGCATGGGGAGGTTTCGACCTGCAAACCGAATTGGGTAAAGAGCTGGGCAAACCCGCTAAAGTAGTTAACGATGCCGATATGGCCGGCCTGGGCGTAGTTAACGGTAACGGCTTTGAAATGGTGATCACCCTTGGCACAGGTTTCGGTACCGCGTTTTTTCTAAACGGTGTTTTGCTGCCGCATCTGGAAATTTCGCACCACCCATTCTCTAAAGGGATGGCGTATGATGAGTACATGGGCGATAAGGCGCTGGATAAACTCGGCTTGAAAAAATGGAACAAACGCATGACCAAGGTTTTTAAAGTTTTAAAAACCGTATTCAATTACGACTATTTATATATAGGCGGCGGCAACGCCCGCAGGCTTACTTTTAAGCTGGAAGATAATATGAAACTGGTTACCAACGAGGACGGGATAAAAGGCGGGGCACGATTATGGCAAACCGGCAAACTGGAGGGTGTGCATTCCTCGGTTAAGTCGCCTAAATAAAAGAAATACATCAATACATCTACCATAAAAAGAAAATATGTCAGCAGATAAAAACATCGAAACCTTAGCCATCGATACCGTCAGGATCCTGTCGGCCGATGCAGTGCAGAAGGCAAATTCGGGCCACCCCGGCACACCGATGGCGCTTGCGCCAATGGGCCATGTGCTTTGGAAAGAGTTTATCAACTTCAACCCTAAAAACCCCGATTGGGCCAACCGCGACAGGTTCATCCTTTCGGCCGGGCACGCCTGTATGCTGCAATACAGCTTTTTACACTTGCTGGGCTACGATATCTCGCTGGATGATATCAAGAATTTCCGCCAGATGAATAGCAAGACAGCTGGTCACCCCGAGTACGGCCTGGCACCGGGTATCGATGTAACTACCGGTCCGCTGGGACAGGGTTTTGCCAATGGCGTAGGTTTCGCTATCGCCCAAAAGCATTTGGCGGCAAGGTATAACAAACCAGAGTTTCCGATATTCAACTATCATATTTACGCCATTTGCAGCGACGGTGATATGATGGAGGGCGTAACATCCGAAGCGGCATCTCTGGCAGGCCATTTAGAATTAGGCAACCTCATTTACCTGTACGATGATAACCACATCTCTATAGAAGGCAGCACCGATATCGCTTTTAACGAGGATGTGAACCACCGCTTTGAAGCCTATGGCTGGCACGTGCAGCATGTAGATGATGTGAACGATATCCACGCCCTGCAACTGGCCATCATCAACGCCAAAGCCGAAACACAGAAGCCATCACTGATCCGTGTACGATCGCTGATCGCTTATGGCAGCCCAAATAAATCGGGTACGGCAGGTTCGCACGGCGCGCCGCTGGGTGAGGAAGAAATGAAACTGGTGAAGAAATTCTTCGGTTTCGATCCGGATAAGAGCTTTAATATTCCTGCCGAGGTTGCTAAATACTACCACGAAATAGGCGTAGCCAAAGGCAAAAAAGAAGACGATTGGAACGACCTGTATGCCGAATACAAAGAGCAGTTCCCAGAGCTGGCTGCCGAATACGAACAGGCCGCCGCGGGCAAATTGCCCAAAGGCTGGCTGGATAAACTACCAAAGTTTGAACCATCCGACAAAAAGATGGCCACCCGCCAGGCATCGGGCAAAGTGCTGAACGCTATTGCCGAAAGCCTGCCGCACCTGATCGGCGGCGCGGCCGACCTGGCCCCATCTACTGAAACTAACCTGAAGGAGTTCTACTCGTTCACGTCCGAAAACCGTGATGGCCGTAACTTCCACTTCGGGATCCGTGAACATGCCATGGGTTCGATATTGAACGGTATGGCGCTGACCAAAGGACTAATACCGTTTGGCGCAACTTTCCTGATCTTCTCTGAATATATGCGTCCGCCTATCCGCTTGGCGGCCATTATGAAGATCAGCCCTATATTTGTTTATACCCACGATAGCATTGGCTTAGGCGAGGATGGCACTACCCACCAGCCTGTTGAGCAACTGGCATCATTAAGGTCGATACCGAATATTACGCTGATCCGCCCGGCTGATGCCAACGAGACCACCCAGGCCTGGAAGGTAGCGCTGGAACATAAAGGTGGCCCGGTTGTACTGGTGTTCACCCGACAGGGCCTGCCCATTATCGATCAAAGCAAATACGGCAAAGCCACCGGCCTGGAAAAAGGTGCCTATATCCTTTCGGAAGCCAGCGGCAAGCCCGACCTGATACTGATGGCTACAGGCTCGGAAGTATCGCTGATCTTAGCGGCACAGGCGCAATTAGAAAAAGACGGCATATCTACCCGCGTGGTAAGTATGCCATCGTGGGAATTATTTGAGAAACAGGATGCCGCATATAAAGAGAAAGTATTCCCGAAAACCAGCCGTAAACGTTTAGCGGTTGAAGCTGCATCGCCCATGGGCTGGCATAAATATATAACCGATGAGGGCGATATCCAGGCCATGACCACCTTTGGCGAATCGGCCCCGGCAGATGACCTGTTCAAGCATTTTGGCTTTACCGTTGATAATGTAGTTAAAAAGGCGAAAGCGCTGTTGGGGTAAGATGCAAGAGGTCAAGAGTCAGGAATCAAGAAAGTGTCCTGACTCTTGACTCCATACTTCCTGATTCTAATCTAAAAGAATGAATTTAATAAACAACCTCGAATGGTCGGCAGAGATCATTAACCGCAGTGGTAAAGAAAAAGTGGCCAATGAAATAGCGGCCAAAGTAAAAGACGGTGATGTGCTGGGCGTTGGCTCGGGCTCTACATCGTACCTGGCTTTGCTGGCCATTGCTGAAAAGGTTAAAGCCGAGAAGCTGAACATCAAGGCTATTCCAACCTCGCTGGAGATCACTATGTTTTGCAGCAAGCTGGGTATACCGGTTACCAGCCTGATGGAACATACGCCCGATTGGCTGTTCGACGGTGCCGACGAAGTGGATCCCAACAAAAGCCTGATAAAAGGCAGGGGCGGGGCCATGTTTAAAGAGAAAATGCTGATGCGCAGCAGTCCGCGTAATTATATTATTGTTGATGAAAGCAAGGTGCTGGATAAACTGGGCACTAATTTCCCGGTACCGATAGAGGTTTTTCCGCAGGCTTTATTATTGGTAGAAAACGGATTGAAAAAGCTGGATGCTACCGAGATCAAACTTCGCCCGGCAAAAGGGAAGGATGGCCCGGTAATAACCGAGAACGGTAACCTGGTTATCGACTGTAAATTTGGCGAAATAGGCGAGGGCTTAGAAAAAGAAATAAAAAGCATAACAGGCGTAATAGAAAGCGGCCTTTTTATGGGTTACGACCTGGAAATTTTAATGGCGGCAAATAGTTAAAAACTTATCGTTTAGCTATAAATTGAACTTAATACTGTGAATAACAAATTATAATATAACTTAGCGCCCCACTTAGTATATAAAATTAGTAGACATTGTAGAGCGCTTGTTCTATCAATTAACATTTAAAATACTTCTATCATGGCAACTAATAAAGTAAAACAAATACACGATTTCGGCCAGAGCATCTGGCTTGATTTTATCGACCGCGAGATCATCGCTAACGGTAAACTAAAAAGTTTAATTGATGATGACGGCATAAGGGGTGTAACATCAAACCCGGCCATTTTTGAAAAAGCCATCAGCAGCAGTTCTGCTTACGATCAGGACATTGCCGAATTAGCTAAAACCACCTCTACTAACGAAGAGTTGTTTTTCGAAGTAGCTATAAAGGATATCCAAAACGCGGCCAAACTTTTTGAGGGTATCTATAACGAAGAACCAACAGGTTCGGACGGGTACGTAAGTTTGGAAGTGTCGCCTTTCCTGGCCCTGGATGCCGAAGGTACCGCCAAACAAGCCGAAGAACTTTGGAAAAAGGTAGACCGCAAGAACGTGATGATCAAGATCCCGGGCACTAAACCCGGTCTTCAGGCCATCCGCGAATCTATCGCCAAAGGCATCAACATCAACGTAACCCTATTATTCGGTCTGCCGCGTTACGAGGAAGTGACCGAAGCTTATATCGCTGGTTTGGAAGACCACCTGGCAGCAGGGCACGATATTTCGCACATCTCATCGGTAGCCAGTTTCTTCCTGAGCCGCATAGATGTTTTGGTTGACCCGATGCTGGATGAAAAAGGCTTAGGCGATCTGAAAGGCGAAGTAGCCATCGCATCAGCCAAAAAAGCTTACGAGATCTACAAACGCGTGTTTAGCACCAACAGGTGGAAAGCACTGGAAGCTAAAGGCGCCAAACCGCAACGCCTGCTTTGGGCCAGCACCAGCAGCAAGAACCCAGCTTTTAAAGATACCAAGTATGTAGAAGCATTGATTGGTCCGGATACCGTTGATACCGTTCCGCTGGAAACTATTGATGCTTTTCGCGATCATGGTATCGCAGCCAATACACTCGAACAAGGTACAGATAAGGCGACTAAAGACCTGGAGCGCCTGAAAGCCGCCGGTATCGATATCGACCAGATCACCCAGCAGCTGGAAGATGAAGGCATTGATAAATTTAACAAGCCGTTTGAAAAACTGCTGAAAGCTATAGAAGATCAGAAAAATAAAAGCTAAGCCACAGGCAAATGAACAGCGACCGGATAAAGATCTTATTTTTTGATGTGGGCGGCATTTTGCTCAGCAATGGCTGGGGGCACGAATCGCGCAAGCTGGCATCCGAACAATTTAAACTGGACTATGCTGAGGTGAACGCCCTGCATAATTTCATATTTAACGTGTACGAGATTGGCAGCATTACGCTTGATGAATATCTGGACACCGTGATATTTAACAAGGAACGCCAGTTTACCCGCGAAGATTTTAAGGCATTTATGTACGAGCAGTCGGTTGAATTGCCCGATATGCTGGCCTGGCTTAAAAAGTGGAAAAAGAACTGCGGTTTCCGCGTTATCTCCATCAATAACGAGGGCAAGGAACTGAACGATTACCGGGTAAAGAAATTTGGCCTGCACGATTGTTTCGATGCTTTTATATCTTCGTGCGAGGTAAAGATGCGCAAGCCCGACCCCGGCATATGGCAATTGGCTATGGGCATTGCGCAGGTATCGCCCAAACAATGCGTTTATTTTGACGACCGTTTGATGTTCGTCAACACCGCGCAAAAGCTGGGCATCCGCGCTTTTCAGCATACCGACTTTGAAACAACCAAACAGATATTAGAACAATTAAAAACAGAAAACCTCAACTAACAATGAGCGATACAGAAAAAAAATACGCTTTCGGGATGATCGGCCTGGGTACCATGGGCCGCAACCTGCTGCTTAACATGGGCGACCACGGCTTTGCCGGCGCCGGTTTTGACAAAGATGCCAGCAAAGGCGCTTTACTGGAGCAGGAAGATAAGAATAAGAACCTGAAAGGATTTAGCGAGGTAGAACCATTTATTGCCAGCCTGAGCACGCCCCGCGCCATTATGATGCTGGTGCCCGCCGGTAAGATAGTAGATGATGTGATAGCCGAACTATTGCCGTTGTTGGATAAAGGCGATATTTTAATTGATGGCGGTAACTCGCACTTTACCGATACCAACCGCCGTGTGGAAGAGCTGGAAAGCAAAGGCTTCCACTTCTTCGGCATGGGTGTATCGGGCGGCGAAGTTGGCGCACGCCGTGGCCCAAGCATGATGCCGGGCGGCGATAAAAAAGCTTACGAGGTAATGAAGCCCATATTGGAAGCCATTGCCGCCAAAGCTGATGACGGTGTACCTTGCGTAACCTATTGCGGCCCGGGTGCTGCCGGGCACTTTGTGAAGATGGTGCATAACGGTATCGAATACGGCCAAATGCAATTGCTGGCCGAGGTATACGAGATCATGAAAAAAGGCCTGAAGATGGATAACGACCATATTCAGCAGGTGTTTGCTAAATGGAACGAGGGCAGGCTGCAATCGTACCTGTTGGATATTACCAAAGATATCTTCCTGTACAAAGCACCGGGCACCGATCATTTACTGATAGACGATATTAAGGACGAGGCCCGCGCCAAAGGTACCGGCAAATGGACATCGCAAGTGGCCATGGATCTGCAGGCACCTATCCCAACTATTGATACCGCCGTATCCATGCGCGACCTTTCTAAATACAAAAAACTGCGCGAGCAGGCCGGTGCTATCTACAGCGATCAGCCATCGTTAGATGTGACCGACCTTGAGCAGGACCTGGTAGAACTGGAGCAGGCTTACTACTTCAGCATGATCATATCGTACGCGCAAGGTATGCACCTGTTAACCAATGCATCGGCCGAGTATAAGTACGATTTGAAACTGGGCGAGATAGCCATGATCTGGCGCGCGGGATGTATCATCCGCTCGCAGTTCCTGTATGATATTTATAATGCCTACACCAAAAATGCCCAACTGGCGCACTTGCTGCTTGATGACAGCGTAGCCAAACTGGTTACCGAAGCGGTTAAAGGCGCGCGCGGCATACTATCAAAAACCATAACGGCGGGCATAGCAGCACCTGCATTCACGGCCAGCCTAAGCTATTTCGATGCTTTCCGCAGTGCCCGGATGCCATCTAACCTTACCCAGGCACAGCGCGATTATTTTGGCGCCCATACTTACGAACTGATCGGTAAAGAAGGTACTTTCCATACACAATGGGTGCCTAAGAACGACTAATAACAACAGAACATGAACCCGACCATACACACCGACCCTACCGTATTTGTTATTTTTGGCGGTACCGGCGACCTGAATATGCGCAAGCTTGCCCCTGCGCTATATAACTTATTTTTAGACGGCTGGCTGCCGGCCAACTTTGCCATTATTGGCACCGGCCGCACCAAGTATACCGACGAATCGTACCGGGAGACCCTGCTGGAGGGCATTAACAGCTTTTCGCGCAGCGGCAAGGCCGAAAAGAAAAAGTGGGACGAATTTTCGCAGCACGTTTTCTACCAGGTATCGGATGTTAAAGATGCTGAGACCTATAAAGAATTTGGCTCGAAGATAGACAAGTTTAACGCTGACTGGAAGACCAAGGCCAATGTGATCTATTACCTGGCCGTATCGCCAAACTTCTTCCCGATCATCGCATCTAACCTGGCCAAAGCCAAATTAACGGCTGATACCAAGCGTGTGCGTATCGTTATCGAGAAACCATTCGGGCACGACCTGGATTCGGCAAAAGAACTGAACGCGTTGCTGGCTACTATTTTTGATGAATGCCAGATCTACCGTATAGACCACTATTTAGGTAAAGAGACCGTGCAGAATATTATGGCCTTCCGCTTTGCCAACTCGTTGTTCGAGCCGCTGTGGAACCGTAACTATATCGAACATGTGCAGATATCGGTTACCGAACAACTGGGTGTAGAAGACCGTGGTGATTATTACGAAGGATCGGGCGCGCTGCGGGATATGATACAGAACCACCTGTTGCAATTGCTTTGTTTGGTGGCTATGGAAACCCCGATCAGTTTTGATGCCGCGGAGGTGCGCGACCGTAAAGTAGAAGTACTGCGGGCTATGCGTAAATTTGGTCCGGATGATGTGCGTAATTCGGCCGTGCGCGGCCAGTATAGCAAAGGCTGGATGCAGGGTAAAGAAGTGCCCGGCTACCGCGAAGAAGCTAACGTGAACCCCGAATCGAACACGGAAACATTTGCCGCTATTAAATTCTTTGTAGATAACTGGCGCTGGAAAGATGTGCCGTTCTATCTGCGTACGGGCAAGCGCCTGCACCAATCGGCATCGGTAATTACCATCCAGTTTAAGGATGTGCCGCATAGGGTATTCCCTTCAGAATCATCTGAAAGCTGGCAGCAGAACAGGCTGATCATTAGTATACAGCCCGAAATGAGCATCCGCCTGCAGGTACAGGCCAAACGTCCGGGATTGGATATGATACTGAATGCCGTTGATATGGTGTTCGATTACAAAGGTACCTATACCAACCAGGCACCAGAGGCTTACGAGACCCTGTTGCTGGATACCATGCTGGGCGACCAGACCCTGTTTATGCGTGGCGACCAGGTAGAAAGCGCCTGGGAACTGGTAATGCCAATCTTGAACGCATGGCAGAATAAAAAGAGCCTGAGTTTCCCTAACTATTCAGCCGATTCGTGGGGACCTGAGAATGCCGAGGCTTTAATAGCCCGTGACGGTTTCCATTGGTTCACGCTGCCGCTGAATGGGAAGAAGTAACACTGTAGAGACACGATACTTCGTGTCTCTTTTAATATTATAACAAAGATGCACAAGGTATTGTGCCTCTGCAATTTTTTACAAAGAGAGACACGAAGTATCGTGTCTCTACATTTTTTTAATATGTCTGTAAAACTAAATATCGCCAATTCCGAAGCTGAGGTTTTAACCAGCCTGGCCGATTTTTTTATAGCCAAAGGTAACGAAGCCATAACTGCCCATGGCCGCTTTTCGGTATCCTTATCCGGTGGTTCATCACCAAAAAAACTGTACGAACTGCTGGCCTCTGCCCAATATAAAAACCAACTGGATTGGACCAAGGTAGACCTGTTCTTTGGCGATGAGCGTAACGTACCGCAAGATCATAAGGACAGTAATTACCTGATGGCTAAAATAGCCCTGTTCGATCCGTTGAATATCCCTAAGGAGAACATCTTCGCGGTGAATACTTCTTCAGGGCCGGAGGGCGCATCAAAAGAATACACCGTTACCATTAACAATTACTTTAAAGGTGAAGATGCCGTGTTCGACCTGGTGCTGCTGGGGTTGGGCGATAATTCGCATACGGCATCATTGTTCCCGCATACCCCAATCCTGCACGACCGCAGTTCATCGGTACAGGAAGTTTACCTGCACGATCAGCAGGTGTTCCGCATCAGCATGACCGCCCGGATGATCAACCAGGCCAAACATATCGCCTTTTTAGTTTACGGTGAAGGTAAGGCTATCGCCGTTCACCACGTATTGGAAGACGCGGAAGATATTCAGGAATATCCTGCGCAACTGATTCGCAAAGATGATGATGTACAGTGGTTTTTAGATGAAGCGGCGGCTTCGAAGTTGGAGAAGAAGTAAACGACGCGCCACGTACCCCTTGTCATTTCGATAGAGCTTGCGGGGGAAGTGAGGTGGCGCGACAGAGAAATCTTATACGTGCGATAAGCAAAGCCGTATAAGATTTCTCACTATCGTTCGAAATGACAAGTTGGTTAAACGAGCAGTTTGATGCCCTAAAACTTAAACCCCGCCGATACATACGGATACACACCCTCTTTAGAGAAGCCCACCGTTCCCTGTATCAAAAATAATCCCCCGGGTAAAAAGTATAAGCCGCCGCCATAGCCATCATGCCATTGGCTCGAATTTTCGCCCGGCGACCATACCCGGCCAATATCATTAAAAGCGATCAATCCCAATGTGCCCGGCAGTAAGTACGAGGTATAATCAGCCAGTTTTAACCGAAACTCGATGTTATGATAGGCCATGCTTTTGCCGGTAAAGCGCCAGTTATAATATCCACGCAGGTTATCGGCACCGCCTAACTTTAGTTGCTGATAATAAGCCGCGTTGCCGATGGTAGTACCGCCGCCTATACGGTTGGCTATCACAAAGGTCGAGTCGCCCTCGCCGCCGGTATTGATATAAAAGCCAAATTCAGATCGTACCTGACCATAATCGGTCGCCAATTTGCTGATGCCCTTCATGCCGGTTAAACTTGTGCTCCAGTAAATGCCGCGATGCGGTACGGTACTGTTTTTGTCGCGGGTATCCAGCAATATATCCGCTACTGCACCAACGTTTGTACGTCTGCTGAAAACGGTCTCATCAGGATGCATCTGATCGTATGCACCCAGGTATTTATTGGCGTTATCGCCTGGGTTGCCGCTATAGTATTGGGCTGCGGGGCCACCGCTGATGGTCCAGTTATCGTACACATGGCGCAAGCGCACATCGGCGCTCAGGTAATCATAAATGTTGTGATAATAGCGGATCTTCTGCTTGCCCTCGTTCACAAAAACACTGTTATTACCAACGCCAAAAAAGTTGCTGGTATAATTTGGCCCCTTGCTCAGCACGTTCACCAGCAGGTCGGTTTTGCCGGCAACCTGCTTAAATTCGCCGTTATAATTCAGCAGCAGGGAGTTGGTGCCGAATCCGTAATTCACCAGCAAACTTTGCCTGAAAGCATACGGCTCCTTACGGAAGCCCTGTTTTTGGTAAATAAACTTGCCGATGAATTGTACGCCATAATCCTTATTATAGCTGCCCAGTATCAATGGTTGTAAAAAACTATATTTAAAGTTTTTAGGATTATAGTTATTCACCATGGTATCCGTGCCGGTGCGCAGGTGGCTTTGGCCAGATGGTGGCAGGTTATTCTTCTCGTCCTTACGGTCGTAAACGTAGCGGTTGCCCTTGCCGGTGATATTACTGTCAATAGCGAAGGTATCCTCATCATCACCACCTATCATCCGTACGGTAATTGGCGATGAAGCCTCGCCGTGCACGACAAATTGATCATCGCCTCCCATCCCATAAATGCGGATCTCTTTGGTATCGGCCGGATCGAATGTGCGTTTATAAGTTGCCTGGTCAAGCGTACCGTCCTTTTTTATTTTGTTGACTTTCACCTTTACCGCGCCCGAAGCCTCGTTAGTGATGTCGATATGATCCTTTTTATCAGATAGTGGGATATCCACCGCTTGCGCCAGGAAGCGATAATACTTCATGGCCTGCTTATTTAAAATATTGCGGCGGGCGATCAGTTTTTTAGCGATGTCCTCGCCCGAGATCCGGTAAATATTGGGGGGCATCCGCTTCAGCGCCTTGTAGATCAGGTCATCGGTTAGCGTTTTTTGTACTTCGGCAATACCCTCTTCCCAATCCTTTTGGTCGAGGCCGATAAGGAAATACCGGTCGAAGTTACGGCCGTTTAAATTCCAGCGGTTAATAGAGCGGATATGGTCTTCATAACTCTGGAACTTTGCCATCAGCAAATGCCGCGATACCAACCATGGAAATACGCCCGATGTACTGTAAAATACCTGGTCGCGGTCGCGGGGAACGGGTTCGTAAACAATGCCGTTTTTGCCATCCTTGCGTTCCCAGCGCCATTGGTCCTCGTGTCGGTCCCAATCGCCCAGCAGCATATCCAGCAGGCGCGCTTTCAGCACCGTTTTTTGGTCTACACTGTTATCGTTATCGTCCCGCAACTTTTTCTGCGCCTTGTCGGTATTGTCAGTTTTGTCGGCATCCAGCGGCTCGCGCTCTTCAAACAGGAAAACCTGGCTGGCAAAATCCTTTTGATATTTGCCGAAGGCCGGATCATCGGGTACATAAACTATCTCGGGGTTGGCATGCGGTATACCCAACGCCTCGGCCAGCGGTGGTACCGCGAGTGATGAGAATGGGTGTTCGGTAGAGATCTGATCGTCGATGATCGTAGCCGCGATAGATTTACGCAGGGTAGGGGGGAGCACTTTTTCCGGGTATTTCTGCACGCTGCGCAATACCCATTCCTGCCCGGATGAATCCTTTAATCGTAGCGATTTAGTTTGCATGCCGCCGCCTGTTTGGAGGATCTTTAACCCGCCCTTTTCCTGCGCCAAATGAAATACCCGCATAGTTACCGGCTCGGCCCATAGCTTACGGTAGCTTTCGCCGAAAAAGAAACGGTGGCTTTTACCGGCCCGGTTAAATAGGGGTTCTACAGGCACTTTTACACTATCGTTAACCGGCTTCACCTGCGCCCAAACAGGCAAGGCTAAAGCCACGCCCATAATTGCCGGCAGACATTTCATTGTTAACGATCGGTAAAAACTCCCCATACTTTATTTTTTGTAGTTGAATTTTAAAACATTGCCCGGCGTAACCTTATCGCCCTCGTTAGAGATATACAGGTTGCGCTGGTTATCAAAGGCGATGCCCTCCGGCTGCCTGAACAGTGCCGGGTTGATGGGATATATCGCTTTAACCTTCCACGCGTTATCGGCTACTACCAGCATTTTGTTTACCGACGACAGGATGTACCACTCGTTAGTAGCCGTATTTTTTGTAAGGGCTGATGGGTGGAACGCGATCTTTTTACTGCCGGTCATAGCCTCGATATCCTTTACATTAATATCAAACTGCCCGCTTTGTTTGGCTGATGTGCCATCGGCAGATACCTTAAAGCTGTAAACGGTTGACTTTTTACTGGTGTTCTCATCGCTGCAATGCTTGCATAATACGTAAAACTGCCCGCTGACTTCATCGGCATAAAGTCCCTCGTACTCGCCGTCAGGCAACAGGTTATTCCATTTTTGCACATCGCCGATCTGCCCCAGGCGCACCTGCGCAAGGGGGAATACAAAGAAAACGCCATCGCTGCGCATCATAATGACGCGATTGTTCAGTATGCCGATATCTTCATAATCGCCTGGCTTGCCGAATTCGGTATGCTTCACTTCCTTATCGCCTGGCTTAAAATAGTACACGCGGCCCTTTTCGTCCTCTTCGGCATAAAGCGAATCGGGTTTGCCGTTATGAAAGGTAATGCCCGATATTTCGGTCAGCTTTTCGGGCATATTATATTTTACGGGGTTGTTCAGATCGTAGCCTGGCGGGCTGCTGTATGGCTTTTTATCCATACAAGCCATGCCCAATAATAAACCCGGCAAAACAATTAACACGATGATGCGCATACTTAACTTCATGGCTGGGCCTTTTGCTTTAAAAATTCATATATCTGCTTTTGCGATTGCAGCGGCGGGGCATCGTTTACAACCGGGATGTTCTCCAGTTTGGTGTTAAGGGCTACTCCTTGTACGTTATCCTGCAATTGCATGTTTATCATGGCGATAATATTGGCCTTTATCTGTTCGTCGTATATCGGAAAGCAAACCTCAATACGGCGGTAAATATTGCGGTTCATCCAATCGGCCGAACCTAAATAAACCTCGGGCTGCCCGTTATTATGAAAAATGAACGCACGGCCATGCTCCAGGTAACGATCAACAATGCGATGGATGGAAATGTTTTGGCTCATGCCCTCAACGCCTGGTACCAGGCAGCAAATGCTGCGTACCAGCATATTGATCTTAACTCCTGCCTGTGATGCATCGTATAGCTTGGCTATCAATATCTTCTCCTCCAGATTATTAAGTTTGATGGTGATATTGGCCGGTAAGCCATTGCGGGCGTTAGCTATCTCTCGGTCTATTAACGCTAAAAAGCGGTCTTGCAAGTTAAACTGCGCCACCAGCAGATGCTTAAACGGTATCAGATCCGGCGATGTGGGCTTTTCCCGGCGCGATAGGAAGATGAACAGCAGTTCTATTTCGCGTAGCATAGCGCCGTTGGTGGTCATCAGGATATGATCGGTGTAGAAGGCGGCCGTACTTTCGTTAAAGTTCCCGGTAGCCAGTAAGCCGTAATATTTTACCCTCCCGTTAATGTTACGTTTTACCAAAGCCACCTTGGCGTGTACCTTCAGGGCGGTGATGCTGTAGATGATGCTCACTCCCGCGGCTTTCATTCGCTTGGCCCATTTCAGGTTGTTGGCCTCGTCAAAACGGGCTTTCAGTTCAACCAGCACAGTTACCTTTTTACCCACCGATGCTGCGCTGATCAGGGCGTTTACAATGCGCGAATCGCTGGCTACGCGGTACAGGGTTACGTATATTTCCTCTACCGATTCATCCAACGCGGCCTCGTTAAAAAAGCGGAGAATGGTACCGTATGATTGATAGGGGGTATTAATAAGGTAATCTTTTTTTTCGATGCGTTCGAATATCGTTTCGTGATCATCAACCGGATTGTAGATGATGGCCGGCCACTTATCGTATCGCAGCGCCGGAATACTTACCGGTAAGCCGAATAAGTCTTTCAAGTTATGATAATTGCCACCCTGCACATGGCTTGACGTAGGCAGTCCCCAGCTATCACTCATTAAATGCAATATGCGCAGCGGGATACCTGGCTGATATAAAAAGCGGGTAGCGATACCCAGGTCCCGTTTTTGCAGTTGTTCTTCTATTTGTACCGATAGGTCGCCGGAGTATTCGTCCTTCAGGTCAAGTTCCGCGTCGCGGGTGATCTTGAACGAGTAGCAGCCCATCACCTTTTCGCTACGGAACAGTTTATCCAGATTGTACCTGATGATGTCATCCAGAAAAAGAATGTAGGTCTTCTCATCAGCTTCCGTTTTAAAAAAGCGCGGCAGATTACCTGATGGAATATCCAGCACAATAACCTTCGACGTTTTATCGGCACATTCCAGGTCTATCAAAAAATATAACTGGTTATTTTGCGGGAAGAAGTGCTTTTTATCTGATAACTCAATTGGCTGCAAAAAGGCCATCACCTGGCTGAAGAAGTAATCCTGCACCGCATCGTTTATCTTCTTTGGGATGGGCTGGTTTACCAGCAAATGGATATTGTTTTCTTTTAAGCCAGGAACAATATCGCCGTTAAATATCTGCCCGTATTGTTCCTGCTGGTGCTGTATCATAGCTTGTGCCAATACCAGCGGACTGTTACCTGCCGCGGTATCTTTTAGCTTCCCCAGTTTATCCAGCGCGTACAATACCGGCATACGCACCCGGTAAAACTCATCGAGGTTGGATGAGAAGATGGCCAGGAAGTTAACCCGTTCCATTAGGGGCACATCCTTGCGGGCTGCTTCCTGTAAAATGCGGTCGTTAAAGGAGAGCCAGCTCAGGTCGCGGTCGAAAAAAGTATATTCAGCCATATGTTTAACGTACCGGTGCTACAGGTGCCGTGTCGGCTGTATGGATCACAGAAGCTACTATAAAAGCCAATACGGCTATCACCAGCCCAAACATAAAAATGTTATATGCCGCGCGCAGGAAGCGGTATTTGCGCCCCAGCACCACGCCCTGGGAGTATACGTCCTTGATCAGCGTGCCGTACAGGAAATCGGTATCGTTCATTACCTGTATCATGCCATGGGTATAGGTATCCAGGTCCATCTTATAAAAATTACCGAAGAACAGCAGGTTGACCGTCTTATTATCCATATCCTGCTGGGTAAAGGTACCGTTGGGGATATTTGGACGGGTAGCCAGGATAGAAAATATCATCGATATTAAACTGATGGTCAGCAGGATAAATGTTGGGATGGTTAAAAACGCGTTCTCGTCCAGCTTTTTCAATACCAAACTAATGATGGCCGAAAGAATAATGGAGTTTACCGTGATGAGGATATGCGCCTTTTGGTCGGCCATATCACTGAGGCGCTGATTATTGCCCGATGTAATGCGGAACATGGTCTCGATGCCCTTTTCCGGGCGGTCGCCCTTCGATTTCTTTTTTACCTTTTCCAGGTGCGGGCCATCATCATCATTATCATGGTCGTCGTGCGTATGGTCTTCTTTAGTATCGATTGTGGTATCGGCAGGCACCACTGCATTTTCCTTCTTTTCTTTTTCCATTGCCTTTTCTTGTTTTTCCACCAGTTTTAAACGGTTCTTCTCCTGCTGATCGCTCAATAACAGGCGGGCATAATCTGTAAAATAGCGGTGCTGGCCCAGCAGCTCGATGCTTTTTTGCCGCCAGGTTTGTTTGTCGATATCGGCATGCTTACAAATTTCAAATTCCTTGCGCAGTTGCTTGGTACGGTCGGTAAAACTGTTGGTGCCCAGATGAAAAAGGTCGGCATCGCAAATAATTTCCTGTAGCAAGCCGGTTGGGTTTTGCGGCATTTTGGTGGCCATTATACAGCCGCGCACCTTCTCAATTACGGCGTCATCTACATGCAGGCTTTTTAAATGTTCGGCGGCAAGTTCGGTGCCACGGGCCTCGTGGTTTTGCTTATCGGTAAAATAGCCGATATCATGAAACCAGGCGGCGGCTATTACGATGAAAAAATCCTCGTCGCTTAGTTGGTAATGGTTGGCAATGCGGGTGGCGTTGGTTACTACATCTTTGGTATGCGCCAAATCGTGATAGATGAGGGTTTCATCGTGGTGCACTTCGTAATACGCCAGTACATGCTGCTTTACCTCCTCTAACAATTGTTGAAATTTCATATATAAGTACGATGTCAGGTTATCCAAATTTACCTTAAAATTTGGCAAATGAGTGTGTGGACAAATTTATTATTGCAGTGTGATGAATGATGAACGATTGATGTGGATATCTGCCCATACTTATGCAACCTCTACTCCTGTTAGAAGAACAGGGCAGTAAATTTAACCACAAAGAACACAAAGGTAGAACCGCAAAGAGCACAGAGATGTTTCTGATTATAAGGAACTGTGCATGAAGATTGCTCTTTACTTAAATACCGAAGCCAGCATTTTATCCATATCCTCATCCGTGCCGCCAATACTATCGCCAAAGCGGCCGACGATCTTTCCTTGCGGGTCGATCAGTATTTTGGTGGGGATGGTATGGATACCGTAAAGGCTGTTGATGTCATTTGGGTTTGGCAGGCGCTTCATGGCCAGTTGCATGTTTAGTCCGCGCAGTACATGTTTCCAGATACCTACACCATCCTTGGCAACGGCGGCTTTCCATAATTCGGGTTTGGTGTCATCGTCGGATATGCCGATAATTTCCAACCCCTTGCCTTTGTATTTATTATACAGCGCTATCATGTGTGGGTTACCGGCGCGGCAGGGCACGCACCAACTGGCCCAAAAATCGAGCATTACATACTTGCCTTTAAAATCGGCCAGGGAAAGGGGTTTACCATCAATATCGTTCTTGCTGAAAACGGCCGCCAAAACACCTGGCGAACCCGATTCGATATCCTTTATCTCTTTTGCCAGTTCCTTACCGTTATCGCTTTCTTTCAGTGCGGTGTTAAAACCATCGTATACACGTTTGATCGAATCCAAACGCATTGAGGAAACATAGAATTTGATCTGGTCGGCAGTAATATAGGAGGTAGGGTGCGCAATAAAAAAAGCGTAGGTGGCCTTCTTGATCCGGTTTTGATAAGGCTCAAATTTATCGCGGATAGCGGCCTGTTTTTCGTGGTCTTTTTCGGCGTAGTATTCATCCAGCACCGGCTTCATCTCATCGCGTATGGGTAACACTTTTGCCTGCAATTCCTGGTATTCCAATTCGGTTTTCGAGCCGGTTATTTTCAGTGTCCTCAGGTCGGTTGCATCGCCGGTAAGGCTTATAGTACCGGGTTCAATATAAAACTGGCGGGTGCGGGCTTCAAGAGCAGTACGGGGAATTACCTCGCCTGATGTTTTAAACAACAACCTCGCGCTTGTTGGGTGATTAATGTTCCCGCTGATGCTGAAGGTACCATTCTTTATCGCTTCGGCGGCATGTGTGTATTTGCCATCAGCATTTGCATAATCAACAAAAACCGAATCCATAGGTTTGCCACTTAGCTTGCCATTAAAGGTAAAGGCGGCCGGCGATTTTTGCGCGTGGACGTTGCCGGCGATAAGTAAGCCAAGGGCGGCGATGCAGAGGGTTGTTTTCATAGATACTAAGATACATCTATATGGCTGATTATTTAACCACAAAGAACACAAAGGTTTTCACAAAGCACACAAAAAAATAAAAAGCCACATGTAGTTTAATACATATGGCCTTGCATAGCGTAAAAAATCTTTATGAACTTTGTGTTCCTGTTTCTTTGTGCCCTTTGTGGTTAAAATTATCAGTTAGCCGCCGATACCTGCTGGCTCAATTTTATTTTCCCCTCCTGGATCTTTTTCAGTACTCCCGGCGCGAAAGGTACCCTGCCCCCGAAATCCTGCACCCAGTAATCGTTATATTGCGATATGCCTACCTCTTTAAACGCGGGGTTCATCAGGTTGTGGCAGTGGCCTTCGCTTTTAAACCAGTCGGCCATTACCTCGTTAATGCTTTGCTGGCCCTGGGCAATGTTTTCGCCAACGGTAAAACTTTCGTAACCTTTAAAAATGTAGCCGGCAAATACGATCCTGTCTTGCATGCTGCGCCCATCCTTGCTGTCGTGGCTGAAGTAGCGCCTGTCGTTCATATCCTTAGCATGCCCGTAAGCCGATTTTTGCAGCATATTATTCCATGTTAAGGGTGGCGCAGGCGGAAACCATTTGGTGCCGCAATTGCAGCCGCGTGCGCGGTTGTAGTTAATGTAGTTTAAAAAATCCTGTTTAAACCGTTCGCCCGTGGGCGGTGGCTGTTGTGAGCGACCGGTGCTGATGGCGATGGTTAAAATGAGAAGTAGTACCCCTCCGAAAATCATTTTTCTCATAATTGTCTATAAGACTGCCCTTTAAAGCCCGGGTTTAATCGCGCGAAAATTACTTTTTCTTTTTACGATAGTAAATTAACAGGGTGGCAACTATTAACGTAATAGTCGCAATTAATATTATAATGAAACTGTTTTCTTGAGCGAGTTTGTTTTCAAGTCTTTTTTGCCAGCTGAGGTATAGAGTTTTTTTTTGACCTGCCTGGTGCTATCCTGTGCTTTCAGTTCGGCAAGGCGTTGGGCTTCTTCGGCTTTTACGAGGGAATCTTCTATAAAATCATGGCGCTTTAAGGCGATGGTCGCCTTTTTAGGATCTTTTAAATTGGTATAGAGATTTGAAAAGCTTACCTGCACTATCGATTCCTGCTTTGGGAATTTATTTTGGGTAGACAGCGTTAACGCCTCCTCCAAATCGCCTTTGGCCAGGCTGTAATCTTTTATCGCCATTTTAATATCGGCCAAAACCACCAGGCTGGAGATGATATTAGGCACATCGTTGATCTGGCGCGACATGGTGTTTGATTGCAGGATAAACCATTTAGCCTGGCTAAACTTCCGCTGATCTTTATAAACACGTGCCAGGTTATTAAAGCAGGTGCGCAGGCCCAGGTTATTGCTGTATTTTGAATACGAATGCAGGGCCTTCATGGTATACTCGATAGCTGCTTCCTGGTAGGCCAGCTTTGTTTTTCTCACCGTTACCGAATCGTATTTTAACAGGTAATAATCAGCTATTTTCTGATAGTACGATCCTCTTATGGTATCATTGGTAACCAGCACAAGCTGTTGTTTAAGCTGGGCAATAGGTGCCGGTGTTTGCGGGCGCATCGATGGTTGCAGCGTATCGGTAGCTGCCAGGTCTTTAAAGGACGCTGCTATTCTTTTCCCCAAACTGGCCTGCAATTCATCATCGGTAACCGGTTTAAAAGGGTTGTTTGCAGTATCGGCCTTTTCCAGCGCGCGTACATAATAGGCCATACTTACATCTGTCGATGCCAGCACTTCGGGGTGCTTGTCGTTATCAGACACTATCAGTACCCTTTCGGCTGTGATGCTTCGGGTTGGGACAAAGGATAGCAAGCCTATCCGGCTTTTCATGCTATCGGTGTTGGCTAACAGCAAGTGGATAAATGCCAGCGAATCCTGGTGTTTGTATGGATTGATCTTTACAGCTTCGGGCTGAGGTTCAACCTTCGCTATTTCTACTTTGGGATAAAATAAGCCGTATACGCCAATGTTGTTTTTCAGGTCATTAGCGGTGGTGGCCAGCATGGTAACAAAATCTAATGAATCCGCTTGTTTTGCTGCAGCAATCGCAGCCTGTGCTTTTGCTAAAGTTGCCTTATTTTTAGTTATAAAGGCATCCCACTTTATAGTATCGGTTATAGCGCCTGATATATAGCTGGATGATGTTACAGCGGATACTGAACTGCCTGAAACCGCCGCCATTTGAGCATGTATACGCTGCACAGATGCGGTAAAGCAAATAATGAAAATAAGTAGTGCTTTTTTCATATAAGTTTCAGTTAAACCTACACGTGCAAATAATATGCCGTTTTTTATCCAGGGCCGGTTCCCGGATTAAAGAGCGGATAAGGGGATTTAATTAGTATTTAAAAATATTGATAACGAATATCGGTAAGCTGATATCAGGAGATAATACTTGCGTATTTATTTAAAAATGATTGTACCGGTTTAAGTTTGGCTATAAAATTAAATAAAGAAATGCCTGTTATAGCACACACTATTCCTGACAATACGTCAACCACATAGTGATGGCTGGCGTATACAGCAGTGAACCAAATACCCAACATTACCATGGCGAAAAAGATATTCGCCCACTTCAGCTTGTTGCGCAGGCCGTAGTAAAGCACAATAACCGGGTACGATGAATGCAGCGAAGGCATGGCCGCGAAAACGTTTGACCCTTTTACATAAATACCTTTAAAAACATCGGCATGTACAAGGCTATCAAAGCGGGCCAGGCCGCCGGTGTTACCGGGTGTATTAGCGATGAACTGGAAGCCACGCATTTGCACATACCATGGCGGGGCGGCAGGATAGGTGTAGTAAATAATAAAGCCCAGTATGTTCACCGTGAAAAATGTGAGGGCGAAATACAGGAATTCCTTTTTGCGGGTGAAGAATAAATAAGTAGCGAAACCCAGCGGTACGGGTATCCAGCATAAATAGAACAAGCCCGTGATCAGATCGACAGTTGGCGTATGATTGATCAGCCAGTATTCGTTCATGGTGATGCGCTTGCCCTGGTACCAGGTACCGAATAAGCCTTTATCAAAATCGTAAAGCTCTTTAATATGCACCGGGTTAAAACGGTAGTTAGGCCAAGCCTTCATCGAATCAAATATGATCCAATAGATCACAAATATCGAGAAGCCTAAAATAAACTTGCGGGTGATAGGCGCGGCATAAAACAGCACGTTCACAATTACCACCAGCACCAGTTCATCGCTTTTGGGGCCGATGAAAAAGCGCGATAGTAACAAATAAACTACCGAAACAACAGTTAGAAAAGTAATAGAGCGGGCGTTAACCGTAACGCCCGGGGCCTTAGCCTGCTGCATACTATTTTTTAGCGAAATCGGAACGGAAGATCTTATCCCAAAACGGCGAACTTACCCCGTAGCCGCGGCTCGGATCGCCATAGTGGTGCAGCATGTGGTGTTGTTTGATCCTTTTCCACATGCCGCCTTTAAAGTTAAAGTGGTGTATGGCGTAGTGGCCAATATCGTAAAACAGGTAACCCAGGATAAAGCCGGCGAAGAAACCATACACATGATCATGCGGCAACAGGGCCTTAAACAAGAAGAAGAAACCGGTAGCCAGTGGAATACTTGCCGAAAGCGGCATCACCAGGCGCAAGGCATCGCTTGGGTAATCGTGATGTACGCCGTGGAAGATAAAGTGCAGACGCAAACCCCATTTTGATTTCGGTACAAAATGAAATACAAAGCGGTGCAGTACATATTCGGTCAGCGTCCAGATGAACAGCCCGGCGATAAACATTTCGATAAAGTTTACCACGCCTAAACCGGTAACAGCCAGCGCCGTATAAGTGCAGGCCAGTATCACGGGGATATATACATACAGGGGCACGGTGAAATGCACCTTTGAAAGACTCTCCAAAAAGTCGCTTTTAAACATTCGTACACTCTCGGTAGAGTTCGAAACATAGTTCTTTTTCATTGCTCAATCAGGGTTTAAAACGCTCAGCTATCTCTTTTCCTGTCGATGGGTCGGTGCCGGTCATCTCCACATAAATAATGTTGGGTATCCAGAACGATCCGCCGTCAATTTTAACAAATATACGATTTAGTATGGCTTGCTTCTTAGCAATTGTGGCGAAGATATGATATTTCCCGTCATTGCTGCGCTGCAGGTTGAGCGGAAGCTTTTTATAAGCTACAAAACGCACATCATATTCATCGTTTTTTATAGGCTTGGTGGTAATACCGTAGGCAAATTTGCGCTGTATATAGTTCAGTTCTTCGCGCTGGCCTTTCTCGGCATACTTTATCCAGTATACGTGCATAGGGTTATCGGTATCCAGGTTGCCGCTTTTATCGGTATTCAGTTCGTATATCAGTGTGTTGGTGTTAGGGTCGCGCTGAATGTAGAAAAGTTTGCTAACGTTTGTCGGTTCGGGAAAGTGAAGTTCTTTTCTTAAGTTTCTTTTTACGGTATCACCGTCGGCATTGATCTTCACCTTTTGACTGGTAAACCCCTGCAGAAATATGGAGGATACCAGTAATAATAGAAATAGAGGGCGCATTAATTAAGGTTGTTATTATTCTTATCTTTCTCTAACAGCGATTTTTTGGCTTCAACCAACCTGTTAAAAGCGGTAATATTTGTTAAAAACGAAAGGATGACGATTGGGATGGTAAATATCGAGATGGTTTCGAACACGTGATATTTAATACCAGGGATAAACAATTTGTAATTTCCGCCCAGGTAAATAGACATTACTCCGCACAAAATGGCGCAAAGGCCAATAGTTACCACACGCTCAGGGCGTTGCATCAGGCCGCCTTTGCACTCAACACCAAGCCCCTCGGCACGGGCACGCACATAACTTACCATCATCGAGCCGATCATGGCGATAAAAGCCGCGATGGAACTGATGAAATAGTGGTGCGCCACCAGGTAATAGCAGATACCCAGGAACATAATGAGCTCGCTGTAACGGTCGAGCACCGAATCGTACAGGGCGCCGAATGTTGATTTCATATTGCCCAAACGCGCAACCTGCCCGTCCAGCATATCAAACAAGCCGGCAAATAAGATCAGGCCGCCCGCCCAGCCTACATAGCTCAGGTCGCCGCGGTTGCCTTCTTCGGCCCCGATGATAAATATCACGGCTACACCCACATTCAGCACAAAACCAATTGATGTTACGGCATTTGGCGTAAGGCCCAGCTTTATTAAAAGTTTAACAAAGGGGTCTATCACCTTGTAAATGCCTAACTGCAGGTTAGTGCGTAATGAAGTAGGTGCCTGCGTGTCCATGATCTGTTTTAAAAAGCAGCTAAAAATACAAAAATTAAAAATCAAACTTAACCCTGGTACGTAAACCCCAGGTGGCTATGCCCGGATGATCAAGGTATGAGAAGCGTTTTACCGCGTCTACACGTATAAATTTAAATATGTTCTCCACGCCAACGCTGCCCTCCATATAAGGGGTATTACCTAAACCATAGGTGATAGGCGCGCCATTAGCCTGCACCGGGTAGGCATATAACGACGGGTGGATGTTGGGGTTATTATTATCACCTACACTACCATACAATAATTTAAACGATGTGGTTTCACGAAGTTTTAATTTTTTTAGCAGCGGTATCTTATTAAAGAAGAAACCTTCCCAGTGCTGATCGATCTTCAGGGCTACATACTTGTCGCTCACAAACTCTAAAAAGTTCATCAGGTTGTACGATTCGATATCGTAGGCATAGGTTTGATTGGCCTGGTGAATATTCAACAACGGATAAGGTACATTACCCAGTATGCGGTTACCCTCAACAGAAATATCCGAATAACCGAATATCGATTCAAGGATGTGCTGGTCCCAGCGCAGATCGATATTTTGATAATTATACGAACTGTTGAACACATTTTTTATCCCCTGTGTATAGTTAACCGTAAAAATAGGGTAGGTATTAGGGATAGGGATACGATAGATCTTGCCCTGGTAAAATTGTTCGTGCGGGGCGTAGCGCAGTTGCAGCTCGGCCTCGGTAGTAGTTAAGCTGTGGATGGTATTGGCATTCGCGGTGTTGGCATTTTGTATAAAATACAAAGAGCCGGCAGGCGATTGTGTCCAGTTGCTCAAAGTCAGCGCGTATGAGAAGTGGCTGTAATACTCGTGCACGTAGTTGAGCTTATAAAAATCGTTGTACAGGTATTTATCGTTCTCGCCGCGTTTAAATGATAGCAAAAAGTTATCCTCCTGCACAAATTGCAGGTTTTGCCCTGGTATCTTGGTGTCGCGGTTTACACTGGCACGGATATAGTTTTGCGGGAACTTATAAATGGATTTATCGTTTAGTGAATAGGTGGCGCTGAAAAAGTACTTCCACTTTTCATCCTTAAAACCATACGCACCGTAGGTTTCAAAATAGTAACGCTTACTCAATTCGGGTGTGGTACGGCCACCAAGGCGCAGCCTGAAGCCTTCTATAGGATTAAAGCTGTAAAATGCGTTAGCCGGGCCCATCTCGAAGGGGCCGAATGATTTATAACCGGCCAGTACCAGCGTTGCGATATCCATCGTACGGCGGAACGACGGCATTTTAGAAAGACTGTCGATATTTTTATACACCTTAGATTCGGCCGTGGTTAAAGTATCTAAACGGTTCTTCTCCCAAAAATCATCGCTGCGGTGCTTCACCTCGTCCGATACTTCTATTGGTTCTTCTTTAGTATAAGTGGTATCGGGCAGTTGCTTGTTTACAATGTAGTTTTTGTAGGTGATGGTACGATCGCCAAAAATACCGCCGTTCTTTTTCTTGTTCAGGCCAAAATCGGCAAGGATATCGCTTTTGCTCAGGTGATAGCGGCCATCCGGATTTTGTTCGAAATCCAGGTTAACCGTAAGCGATTTTACAAAGTTAAGGTTGATGTTTTTGTTAACGATCAGTTCAGCCTTTTGCACCGCGAAGTTACCGTCCTGGGTAATGTAGATCTTGCCCTCAAACAGCAGGTCGGTAGTGTTGCGCGGGGTGAAGCTTAACTCTATCAGCTTGTTATTGTTCACCATCACGGTATCGGTGATGAAGAACTTGTAAAATGTAGGTGCCGAATTTGATATCGGGCTTAAAAAGTTATTAGTGATCAGGAAGATATTGTTATCATAAATATCTACATCGGCATAAATATGCTTAATGTATTGGCCAAGGCCGTCATGATCTATAGCAGCGCCAAAGTTTACACTTTTTTGGCCTAACACCACCGTGCGTTTCTTTTCAGGGTTTTTGCGGTAATAGTTTTGGGTCAGCTTTTCATCAAGGTACATGGGCAGTAACGATTTGCCCGGTACAAGTGTGGTATCGCGGTTATCTAAAATAAACTTATACTTCCTGAAAAACTTCTTCTCGGCCAGTTGGGTAGATACGTTGATGAATGATAACTGTAATTTATCGTAAGCGCGGTACTCCACAAAATCGTAGGCCTCAGGGCGGTTTTGCGGCTTGTGCTCAATTACCTGGCGAATCAGTTCCACCGCCGGGTTATCCTTATTGGTATATTTCTGCTTCTTACCCGATTTTACGGTAACCTCCTGTAAAGCCTGTGCTTCGGGGAAAAGGCGGATATTGATCACCTGCGTTTTGCCCGGAACTATAGTAAGTAAGGCTGGTTTATAGCCTACAAAGCTGGCTTTTATTTGGGTAAGATTGGTGCGCGATGTACGCAATGTGTATTTACCCTGGTCGGTAGTATTAATGCCGATGGTTGAGCCATTGAAAGCTACGGTAACAAAAGATAGTGGTTGTTTGGTGTTGGCATCAGTAACGGTGCCGCTAACAATGGTACTTTGCGCAAATACAGGTATTGAACAAAATAGTAAAAGTAGGGGGAGTAGTAAATTTTTTATAAAGCGATTAAAATTCATGTGTTCAATACAATTACGCAATACAAACTTATTTTGCCGTAAATAATTGTGAATCGATGCTTAACATTACTGATACAATTGCCTTTTAAGGGTTTTGTTTTAGTACGCGGGGTAAAGCATTATTTACAATGTTTTGTTTAAAGGGGTTTAATCCTTTCATAAACACCTACATACGGGCTAAAATGCTTTTTAGTTTGTATAGTATATATGCGTGTTTAACAAGCCTGTAAAAACGTTTCAAAGTTAAAAAAAATCCCAACAGACTATTGTGGTCAAAAAGTCAAATGTTGGTTGAAGATAGTGGTATGGAATTAGGATGACAATAATACAGATGGGGTGTTGTTGTGGCGAATTTAACCACAAAGAACACAGAGATAAGCAATATGATGAGCACAGAGGACACAGAGATTTTTTGAAGCTGAATTTATAGAATTAATAAAATACACGGAATTCTGTACATTCTTAAATTCCTAAAGTTCAGGTTCAGACGAAATACAGAGGGCACGAAGAAAATCTCCGTGCCCTCTGTGAAAATCTCTGTGTCCTCTGTGGTTAAATCACCACCAACACAAAAAATCAATTATTGATTAGCAAACACATCATCATAATAGTCTAAACCTAAATGTGTGATCAGGTCTTCGCCCATTAAGTAGCGTAGTGTGTTTTCCAGTTTAATTAATTGTTTAAAGATATCGTTCTCGGCCTGCAGACCAGGTGCGGTTTGCGGCGATTTAAGGTAGAACGATAACCACTCCTGTATACCTACCATACCGGCACGTTTGGCCAGATCGATAAAGAGGGCCAAGTCCAGCGCAACCGGGGCCGCCAGGATCGAATCGCGGCACAGGAAGTTGATCTTGATCTGCATTTTGTAGCCTAACCAGCCAAAAATGTCAATGTTGTCCCAGCTTTCCTTGTTATCGCCATGAGGCGGATAGTAGTTGATACGGATCTTGTGGAAGATATCGCCATAAAGGTCAGGGTTATCCTCTGGTTTAAAGATGTCCTCTAATACACCCAGTTTAGAAACTTCTTTGGTTTTAAAGTTATCCGGATCGTCCAGTACCAAACCATCGCGGTTACCTAAAATATTGGTGCTGAACCAGCCGCGTACGCCTAACGAACGTGCAGCTAAACCTGGTGCCAGAATGGTTTTCATCAGGGTTTGGCCGGTCTTGAAATCCTTACCCGCGATAGGGGTTTTGGTTTCTTTAGCCAGTTCAATTAAAGCGGGGGTATCAACGGTTAAGTTTGGCGCGCCGTTTACAAATGGTACACCTAATTTAAGGGCTGCGTAAGCGTAAAGCATACTTGGCGCAATCAGGTGATCATCGTTCTTCAGGCCCTCTTCAAACTTAGCCAGGGTGCTGTGCACATCGCTTGCTTCGTAGTAGATCTCGGTAGAACCGCACCATAATACCACAACGCGGTCAAGGCCGTTTTTCTCTTTAAAGTTTTGGATATCGGCCATCAACTCGTTAGCCATATCTAAACGGGTACCTGTTTTAACGTGAGTGCCGGTCAGGTTTTTAGCGTAGTTTTTATCAAACGCCGCCTTCATCGGAACGATAGTCTCCAACTGATCTTTAACCGCAAACAGTAATCCCGGTTCCAGTACCTCGGCGTTCATGGCCGATTCGTATACATTGTCCGAAAACACATCCCAGCCGCCGAACACAACATTGTCAAGGCTTGCCAGTGGTACAAAGTCTTTAATTTTAGGGTTACGGTTTTCCGTTCTTTTACCTAAACGGATGGTACCCATTTGGGTATGCGAGCCTATTGGTTTGGAGATGCCTTTTTTTACGGCTTCAACCCCTGCGATGATGGTGGTTGCTACTGCACCAAGGCCGGGTATCAAAATACCCAATTTGCCCTGTGCAGGCTGGATGTTAATTTTCATTTTTCGAGTCTATTTTTCAGTATAAATATAAAGTACAAAAAGTTTTAAAGCCACTTATTAGCTTTATACCAGTTTAAGGTTTCAGTTAGTCCGGCCTTTAAATCGTATTGCGGGTAAAAGCCCATATCGTGCCGGGCTTCCTCAATACTGCAATACCAGTTGGCGGCCATTAGCTCATGCAGCTTTTCACGGTTTAATACAGGGGTACGTCCGCGCAAAGAACCAATAATTTCGGCCATGGATGCAATAATTTTTACAAAGTTGACCGGCAGATGAAATTTGTAGGTTTTAACGCGCAATATATCCTTTGTTATATCAGCAAGTTCGTATCTATCATAAAAATTACCATCGCTTAGGTTATAAGCTTTGTTTTTACCGCTATATAAGGCTTTTACACTTGCCGCTGCCAGATCTTTTACATAAATAAAGCTCAGTTTTTGAGGGGCATGGCCTATATAGGCTTCAAAACTTTTAGAAAATTGCTTCAATGCTATGTATATATCCTTATCGCGCGGGCCGTATACACCGGTGGGGCGTAGTATGGTACAATTTAAACCCGGTATTGTTTTAATGGCTTGTTCGGCTATCATTTTGCTTTTGCCGTACGATGTTACCGGGTGCGGGATGCTATTATCATTAATAATACCCGTAAGCGTGTGCAATGGTCCCAAAGCGGCCAGGCTGCTGATAAAAACAAATTTTTTGAAGTGTGGCGATGCGGCGGCGGCTTTAGCCAGGTTAACGGTATAATCAACATTCACCGCGTTGTAGGCTTGCTGGTTTTTGGCACGGGTAACACCGGCGGCATGTATCACATAATGATACTGGTTTGCTTCAAAATCCTTTTTTAAGGATGCTACATTTTTAAAATCGGGGTAGGTAAGTTTAATGTTCAGCTTTTTCAGGTGATCTGTTTTGCTGCTTTTGCGTACTGCCGCGTAAACTTCCAGGTTGTTTTTCAGTGCCTCCTCTACCAAATGATATCCCACAAAACCACTTGCACCTGTTATTAAAACCCGTTCCCTCATATCTGTTTCTGGTATAACCTGTATTTTTTATATGGATCGCCCTTAATGGCTTTTATCGCCTCGTTGATCATGGTGTTGTTTTCCAGCGTCCAGCCGGCTTCGGCATGTTTGTAGCCTTTTTGCTTGTACTCCTTAATAATGGTACCATACAAACAAGCTTCGATACCCATTTTGCGATAGCCGTCAATTACACCAAGGGCATATATGCGGATGCTTTGGATGTCTTTTTTGCCAAACAGCAGTTTAAAAATGCCGGTAGGCAACAGGCGGCCTCGCTTTATCTTTTTAAAGATCTCGTTATAGTTGGGCAGGGCCAAACCAAAGGCCACTATCTTGCCGTTTTGCTCGGCCACAAGGGCAAAGTCGGGATCAAGGATCAGTTTCAGGTCTTTTGCTAAATAATCAAACTCATCATCGGTAAGTGGTACAAAGCCGGTATTCTGGTCCCAGGCTGAGTTGTACACCTCGCGAAGCTTAATGGTTTCTTCCTTAAACTTCTTTAGATCAACCTTGCGGATGATGATATTATTTCGCTTTAAGCGCTCCTGTAGCGAGTCGAGCAGACGCACTGACCGGTCATCATAAGCTTGCCCATCCCAATGCCAGGCAATCAGGTCCACATCCTTCTGCAAACCGAAGTTCTCTATCAGTTGCGCATAATAAGGATAGTTATAAGTCTGCATCAGGAAAGGCGAGCTGTCAAATCCTTCCACCAGTAAACCACATGGTTCATTAGTCGAAAAATTTACGGGGCCTAATAGTTTGCCGGTAACGCCTTTGCCTTTCAGCCATTTGGTGGCGATATCAAACAGCATGGTTGACACTTCGGTATCGTTCACACAATCAAAAAATCCGAAAAAGCCATCGTTAACCTTATTATAGCTGTTGTGGGCGTTGTTAAGTATAGCAGCAATGCGGCCAACTATCTTATCGCCATTATAAGCTAAAAAGCACTGTACCTGGTTGTGTTTATGAAAAGGGTGCTTTGTCAGCAGATCGCGCTGCGCGATGAAAAGTTCGGGCACGTAGTAAGGGTCGTCCTTATACAGGTCGTGCGGGAAATCAATAAACGCGGCTAAATCCTTTTTAGAACTTACGGAAACTATCTTTTTCACAAACAGGGGATTTTATAATTGATACAGGTTTGATAATGGTTTACGGTAACACTATAAAAAAACTACGCGCAAGGTAGTCTTTTTGTTTAAAAAGACCATCCTTGCGCGTTATGCTTTAAAAAATTATATTTTTTCTTTGATGGCGGTTACACCAACGTCTTTAAATGCTTTGGTGATCTTCTCAATAGCTTCTTCAATTTGTTCGAATGTATGAGTAGCCATCAGCGAGAAGCGCAGCAGCGATGAATCTGACGGTACAGCCGGCGATACTACCGGGTTAACAAAGATACCGGCCTCTTGCAGGTGCTTGGTAACCAGGAAAGTTTTCTCGTTATCGCGCACGTAGATAGGCAGGATAGGGCTTTCAGTTGGGCCCAGGTCAAAGCCTTCTTCTAACAGTAAACGCATAGCGTAGTTGGTGTTAGCCCAAAGCTTATCAATACGTTCTGGTTCCGATTCGATGATATCTAACGCGGCGATAACGCTGGCCACAGATGCCGGCGGCATACTTGCGCTAAACATTAAGGCACGTGCGCGGTGTTTTAAATAATCGATAGTAGCGGCATCGGCAGCGATAAAGCCACCCAGCGATGCCAGTGATTTACTGAAGGTACCCATGATCAGGTCAACCTCGTCAGTTAAACCAAAGTGCGACGCGGTACCAGCGCCTTTATTGCCGATAACGCCCAGGCTGTGCGCATCGTCAACCATTATGTTTGCGCCGTACTGGTCGGCCAGTTGTACAATTTCAGGTAGTTTAACGATATCACCTTCCATGCTGAAGATACCATCCACAGCGATAACCTTAACAGCGTCTTCGGGCAGGATGCTTAGTTTGCGTTGCAGGTCGGCCATATCATTGTGGGCGTATTTAATAACGCGCGAAAATGAAAGGCGGCTGCCATCAATCAGCGAAGCATGGTCGTATTCGTCTAAAATTAAGTAATCGTTACGGCCGGTAATGCATGATAAAACACCCAGATTAACCTGGAAACCAGTGCTGAATAAAACAGCGGCTTCTTTTTCAACATATGCGGCTAATCTTCTTTCCAGTTCGATGTGGATATCAAGTGTTCCGTTCAAAAAACGCGATCCCGCGCATCCCGTACCATACTTATCAATTGCCTTTTTCGACGCCTCTTTTATTTTCGGATGGTTGGTTAATCCTAAATAGGAGTTTGAGCCGAACATCAACACGCGTTTACCATCAATAATAACTTCCGTGTCCTGACCAGACTCAATGGGCCTGAAGTAGGGGTAAAGTCCCGCTTCTCTTATTATTGCCGCATCTTTGAACTGAGCAATCTTATCATGTAGTTTTTTACCCATGTATTAACTTAACTTTAATTTTTTGTAAAAGTACCATGAAATAGCTAAACTATTATATCAAGGTAGCAAATTTTTTAACATTCCCTTTACCCGGTAGTGTTATTTCCCAACATGCAAAGTAATTAAAATTTTTATTAAAATACTGCCATAGTTTTGTATTTTCTTTTTTTAATTTTTTCGGAGGCTTTGCTGATCCGGTATGAACTGTAAATATACAATAGTACTGTTTAAAACTATTAACTCTATTTTGGGCATATAAACATATCTGCCATAACCCATTCCCCGTAGTTATAATGTCAAAATAACGTAACAGATTTATTAAATAACAAATGCTATGTTAATTTGTGCAATATTCGCACATCTGCTCCCCCTGATTGGTGAAACTTTGCCTGTAAGCTATTGTTAGTTGTGCATTCTAATTTACCGTATGAAAAACAAATTTCGCTTTGCGATAGTACCCCTGTTCCTACTTCCGTTCTGTTTATTGGCCCAGGTAAGGCAAGATAGCCTGCCCCCGCTGTTAAATTTAAATCAATGTATCCAGTACGCCCTGCAAAACCAACCCGCCGTAAGGCAGGCCGGTATTGATGAGGCCATTAACGAGCGCGATATCGGCATCAGTATGGCCGCCTGGTTGCCACAGGTTAATTCGGCCAATAGCGCCTCGCATTATTTTAAAGGTAGCCCGCAGGCCGCCAACGGCGTTGCTAATTCATCCATCAGCAATGTATCTATTATAGGTATACAGGCTACGCAGGTTATTTATAATAACGATGTTAACCTGGCATCAAAGGCATCCAAATACTCGCGCGAGTATTATAAGGATAACACCATCAGCAGCACCATCAACGTAATTACCGATGTAAGCAAGGCTTTTTATGATGTGCTTTTATCGCAGCGCCAGCTGGATATTATTAAGGAAGACATTGTTCGCCTGCAACGCAGCCTGAAAGATGCCCGCGCCCGTTACGATGCCGGCGTGGCTGATAAGACCGATTACAAACAGGCTACCATCGCCCTGAATAATTCGATGGCTACCCGCAAGCAAACCGAGGAGGCTATTAAAAGTAAATCGGCCTATTTAAGGCAAACGATGGGTATGCCGGCCGAGCGCCCGCTAACCCTGGCTTACGATTCTACCCGGTTTGAGGGCGAGGCGATTATCGATACCAATCAGATACTGGACTATACCAACCGTATAGAATACCGCCAGTTACAGGCCCGCCGTAATCTTACAGCTTTGAATATCGATTATTATAAATATGGCTTCCTGCCATCGCTCTCGGCCAACGGTGCTTATAATTTAAATTATTTCAGTAATAGCCTTGGCAATTTGTACAACCAGTCGTTCCCGAATGCTTACGTGGGGTTATCACTTAACATCCCGATATTTACCGGTAAGCGGCGGCTGCAAAACCTGTCGAAGGCCAGGTTACAGACAGACAGGGCCGACCTTGACCTGGTGAACAGCCGCAACCAGATCAATACCCAATATGTACAGGCGCTGGCATCGTACAAAAGCAATTATAATACCTGGCAACTGCTTAAGCAAAACGTGAGCCTGGCCAGTGATGTATATAATGTAGTGAGCCTGCAATACCGCGAGGGCATTAAAACTTACCTTGATGTCATCGTGTCGCAATCAGATTTGCGCACGGCCGAGTTGAATTACTTTAACGCCCTGTTCCAGGTGCTGAGCAGCAAAGTTGACCTGCAAAAGGCATTGGGCACCGTTGCCACTGTTAACAAATGATAATTATCACCCCGACAATACGATCTATGAAAAGAACATATCTATATTTAATTGCGCCGGTAGCTTTATTAGCCATCTCATCATGCAAAAGCAAAACCGACCAGCAAGCCCCACCGCCACCCCCAACAGCGGTAAGCATAGTTGAAGCCCAACAGGGCAATGCCGTTTATTACGACCAGTACCAGGGTACCGTAGTTGCCGTTAACAGTGTTGAACTGCGCAGCCAGGTGGCAGGTTTTATTACCAATATTTTTGTTAAGGATGGCGACGTGGTGCAAAAAGGCCAATCGCTATACGAGATAGACCGCCGTAAATACCAGGCAGCTTATGATCAGGCGCAGGCCAACGTAAGTAGCGCCCAGGCCAATTTGGTAAAGGCCCAAAAAGATATCGACCGTTATAATATGCTGTTAAAAGCTGATGCGGTTGCCCGTCAAACGGTAGATAATGCCGCGGCATCGTTTGAGACCGCTAAAAGCCAGGTTGCGGTAGCAAAAGCCGCGCTGGTATCGGCAAGCACCGATCTGTCTTACTCCATTATTAAAGCGCCGTTCAGCGGCCGCATCGGTATTTCGCAGGTGAAACTGGGCGCACAGGTTACGCCGGGTACTACCTTGCTGAACACCATATCGGCCGAGAACCCGATAGCGGTTGACGTGGTAGTGAACGAGCAGGATATCGCCCGTTTTTACGATCTGCAAAAGCATCCTACCGACAGTACCTTCCGCCTGAAATTATCTAACGACTCCTTATATAATAAGTCAGGCCGGATCTTAGCTATCGACCGCGGCGTGAACAATCAAACAGGCACTATTAAAGTACGTGTGCAGTTTGATAACCCTAACGATGTGCTGCGCGATGGCATGAGCGCCCAGTTAAAGGTGCTGAACAATAAATCGGGTAACCGTATAATTATTCCGTTCAAGGCCGTTACCGAGCAGATGGGCGAGTTCTTTGTGTTTGTAACCAAGGATACCACCATGAAAGCCAAACCCGATACCACCAAAATGGAGCGCGATACCATCGCCCTGCAAAAAAAGGTGAAGATAGGTCCACGGTTGAACGATAACGTGGTGATCATGAGCGGTATAAAACAAGGCGATAAGGTAATTACCGAGGGCTTCCAGCGGCTGCGCGATAGTGGCAAGGTAACGCTTGGTCCCATCAAACCCGCCGCCGGCGCGCCCGCCAAACAAAAAAATTAAATTGAGAGAGGGATCTTAAAAGAGATATAAATGATAGCAGAAACCTTTATAAAACGCCCCGTTACAGCCATCGTAATTTCGATAGTGATCGTGATTGTGGGTATTTTAGCTATAGCCAGTTTACCGGTAGGGCAGTACCCCGAAATTACACCGCCCACGGTAACCATAACCGGCAACTACACCGGCGCGGATGCCTTAACGGTTGAACAAACCGTGGCCACGCCTATTGAAACACAGGTGAACGGTACCCCGGGCATGACCTACCTGCAAAGTAACAGCACCAACAACGGCGCGCTGAGCATGACCGCCAACTTTGAGGTGGGCACCGACATTAACATTGCCGCGCTTGATGTTCAGAACCGAGTGGGCATTGCCACGCCAACCCTTCCGCAGGAAGTGCAGCGTTTGGGTTTAACCGTACGTAAGAAGAACCCCAGCATCCTGATGCTGGTGGCCATGTACTCGCCTAACAAAACACACGACGTTACTTTTATAGATAACTACGCCAACGTATTTATTAAGGATGCTTTGCTGCGCGCCAAAGGTGTGGGCGACGTGGTATCGCGCGCCGATGACTTCAGTATGCGGATCTGGCTGAAGCCGGATAAACTGGCCGCCCTGGGCATGACCGCCGCCGACGTTACCGCCGCCCTGAACGAGCAAAACGCGCAGGTAGCCGCCGGTACCGTAGGAGCGACACCTCAGGAGCGTGGCCAAACCTTCGAATATTCAGTAATCGTAAAGGGCCGTTTGGCCAAGCCCGAGGAGTTTGGCAACGTGATCGTACGTACGCAGCCAAATACCGGCGCGGTGGTGCATTTAAAGGATGTGGCCCGTATAGAGCTGGGTAAGTTTAACTATGCCGGTAACTCGTACGTTGATGGTAACCGCGCATCGTATCTGCTGGTTTACCAGGCCCCAAACAGTAACGCTATCGAAACTGCCGACGCCGTTTACGCCACTATGAAGGAACTGAAAAAATCATTCCCTGCGGATATCGATTATGTAGTTCCGTTCGAGGCGATCACCGTGGTAAAGGTATCGGTGCATGAAGTGGTAGAAACACTAATTATCGCCCTGGTGCTGGTAATTGTGGTGGTATTCCTGTTCCTGCAAAGCTGGCGCACCACGCTGATCCCGGTGCTGGCTATCCCGGTATCCATCATCGGTACGTTCATCTTCTTTATCCCGCTGCATTTTACCATTAATACGCTTACATTGTTTGGTTTTGTACTGGCGATAGGTATTGTGGTGGATGACGCCATTGTGGTGGTGGAAGCCGTGCAGCATTATATGGACGAAAAGGGCATGTCGCCCAAAGAGGCTACGCAGCACGCCATGCGCGATATTTCGGCCCCGGTTATCGCCATCGCGCTGATCTTAGCGGCGGTATTTGTACCAGTGGGTTTCATCCCGGGTATAGTTGGCCGCTTGTATCAGCAATTCGCTATCACCATCGCTATTTCGGTGCTGATATCGGCATTTGTGGCCTTATCTTTAACCCCGGCTTTATGTACCTTATTATTAAAACCACATAAGTTAGATCAAAAATCGAAAGGGCTTGATCATTTCTTCTTCGCGTTCAACTCCTGGTTCGATAGGGTTACCGGCAAATACCGCAATGGCGTGCACCGGGGCATCCAAAACTCTAAGTTTGTGATCATCATCCTGGTGTGTATTGTTGTTGGCACCATTATGCTGTTTAAGCAAAAGCCAACGGGCTTTATCCCTACCGAGGATGAGGGCCGTATCTACATCACCTACGATTTGCCCGAAGCATCGTCAACCGAGCGTACCGTAGCGATATTGAACCAAATGATGGACACGCTGAAAAAGGTGCCCGAGATAGATCACTTCGCGGCATTGGGCGGTTTGAACGTGGTGAGCTTCGCCACCAAATCCAGCAGCGCTACCATATTTGTGCAGTTGAAACCATGGGAAAAACGCAAGCTTACATCGCTGCAACTGGTGCCTATCCTGCAAAAAAAATTGGGTAAGTTTAAAGAAGCAAATGTGGTGGTGATCCCGCCGCCGGCAATCCCGGGTTTGGGTACCACGGCCGGTTTTGCCTTTATTTTAGAAGAAAAGCAGGCAGGGGGCGATATCAAGAACTTTGAACGGGTACTGCAAAACTTTGTGGCCGCAGCCAATAAGCGACCGGAAATAGGTAAGGCGTTTTCGTTCTTCACCGCCCGTACCCCGGCTTACCAGCTAACCATCGACAGGGAAAAGGCCAAACGATTGGGTGTACAGATCTCGGATGTTAATAATGCCTTGCAAACTTACATGGGCAGTGCCTATATTAACGATTTTACCATCTACGGCCGTAATTTCCGGGTGCTGGCCCAGGCCGATACTAATTACCGCACCAATATGGATAATTTGGGGCAGTACTTTGTACGTAACTCATCGGGTACGATGGTGCCGCTTAGCACGCTGACATCGTACAAAATGATCGAAAACGCGCCGCTGATATCGCACTACAACCTATTCCGCTCGGCCGAGATCGATGGTAACCCCAAAGAGGGCTACAGTAGTGGCGACGCGTTAAAAGCTTTGGAGGAAGTAGCGGCGCAAACGCTGCCGCAGGGCTTCGGCTACGAGTTTTCTGGCTTGAGCCGTGAAGAGAAGCTCTCCGGATCCAAGACGGTGTACATCTTTGCTTTATCCATCGGATTTGTATTTTTGTTCTTAGCAGCGCTTTACGAAAGCTGGTCGGTGCCGTTCTCGGTTCTGTTAGCTGTACCGTTGGGCGCGTTCGGTGCGATATTGGCGCTTACGCTGATGCCTAAACTGGTGGATAATATTTACGCGCAGATCGGTTTAATTACGCTAATCGGTCTGGCCGCCAAGAACGCCATCCTGATCGTTGAGTTTGCCAAGGAACGTGTAGATGCGGGCATGGAACTGGAAGCAGCCACGCTTGAAGCAGTGAAACTGCGTTTAAGGCCTATCATCATGACGTCGATGGCGTTTATATTGGGTGTGGCACCGCTGCTGTTCGCGTCAGGAGCGGGTGCCGAGGCACGTAAAACCATCGGCTGGACTGTATTTGGCGGGATGTTAGGTGCTACATCGCTGGCTATATTTATAGTGCCGGTGCTGTTCTACCTCATCACTAAAGCGGCCTACGGCAAAAAGAAGCTGGCCGAACTGCACGAAAACTACAAGCCCGACAAGGACTTGTTGCACTAACCACGAATACCCCATTATTCAGTTTATATAAGGAAGCCATCCGTGAGAACGGATGGCTTTTTTTGACCGCTGATTTTTAGATGATTTTTTTGATTTCGCTGATCGCACTACGGCAATCATCAGCGAAATCAATGTAATCAAAACAAATCAGCGGTTCAATTCTTCCGCTATACAGTACAGTTTTTGCAGCCGATACTGAACAACTTTGCAGCAAATTTTTGTGCCATAAATCGCCCTCCCAAACCTGACTTTTAAATGATAAAAGTAAAATGGGGTGCGTTTTTATGCGTGATTGTCGCTTGATTTTCAGTATTTAACCGCAAATGTGGCCTATGTTAACTTAGTGTTATTGGCATGGAGGGTAACCGGCCGGTAAAATTTTTTTGGCATGCTTGGCAAAGTATTTGCAAAAGTGGACATAACGACAATCTAAAAATTGTTCACTAACATGAAAAACAAAATGAAAAAGTCAACTAAATTAATGGCATCAGCCATAGCAGCCGCTGCCATCTTCTTCGGAACAACACAAGTTAAAGCGCAAAGTAAAGATAACAGCCCATGGCGTTTTGGTATAGGTTTAGAAGCAGGCGCGCCTACCGGTAATGCGCATAATTTTTCGAATTTTGAATTGGGCGGTACCGCACGTTTACAATATGGCGCCGATAAAGGCCTGGCCTGGACATTAACCTCGGGTTATTACAACATGTTCGGGAAAGAGTTTGGCAATACCGGGGTGAAATATAATTCGCTGGGTATTGTGCCTTTAAAAGTAGGTTTAAAAGCATTTTTTGCCGATAACGTTTACTTTAGTGCCGAAGGTGGCCCCGGTTTTGAAACCAACAGCGGTGGCAGCACCAAATTGATCCTGTCTCCGGGTTTAGGTTACGCCAATACCCACTGGGATGTAGGTGTACGTTATGAAAACTTCTCGGGCCAAAGCAATAACTATGGTTTGGTTGGTGCCCGTATAGCCTATGGCTTTGGTTTATAATCACTAATAAACAACCATCAATAAAAACCCCTCCCGATGCGAATCGTGAGGGGTTTTTGTATGGAATAATTTTTATGTAACTTTTGCTAACAATATGGGCTTAAGCCCTGTTATTACCCCATTATTCACCGCTAAATCCTTACAACCATGAAAAAGATCAAATTACTTAGTGCAGCGGCATTTATTGTGGCCGCAATTTTATCGGGCCTTAACGCTAAGGCGCAAGCCATTAAAGACGGGCAATGGCGCCTAGGCATTGGCCTTGAAGTCAATAAGGGCCTGGGCGATTTTGGCGATGCTACCAGCATCGGCATTGGTATTACGCCACGCTTGCAGTACGGCTTGAGCAGCGATCTCGCGTTCACGCTTACATCTGGTTATTATCACTTTTTTGGTAAAACCTATACATCGAGCATTTTAACACCATTTGGCACCACAACCGCCACTGTAACCGGGGCCGACGTAAACCTGGTGCCTCTTAAGGCCGGTATCAAGGCTTTTTTTACCGAGGGCTGGTATTTTGGCGCTGAAGTTGGCGCCGCGTTCTCTACGGCAAAAAATGGCAAAACCCTGCTCGATCTATCTCCTGCCTTAGGCTATGCATCGGGACCATGGGAAGTAAGCGGTCGTTATGAGCATCTTTCTAACGACGGCTCTCTTGGCTTTGTAGGCTTGCGTGTAGCTTATGGCTTCGATCTGTAACAACGCAAATTATTATAGGAAACCCCTCCGGTGCTAACCGTGAGGGGTTTTTTATTGTGTTGATGATTGTTAAATATTAGTTAAATGTTAATGTTAATAATGGTTAAATAAGTTGTCTTCACTTTGATTTAATGTAGTATTTGTAAAAATTTGCCGGTAAATAAATCTAAATACACTTATACATGAAAAACAGAACAAGCAATTTGATGAGAGGGATGGCTGTAGCCATAACATGTTTAACTGTACTGCTAAGTACCGGTGCAAAAGCGCAAACCAATACCGATGCGCCATGGCGCTTAGGCATTGGCGCGGAAGCAGCCATTGTGACAGGGAAATATCATCCCGGGGGTGGCTTTATGTACGGCGGTACTTTGCGTTTGCAGCATAACATTACTAAAGGGTTAGATTGGACGCTTACTTCGGGCTACTACAGTTTTAGTCCCGGCTACCTGGGCAATAGCCCGGTTTACAACGACCGAATGGGGTTGATCCCGGTAAAGATCGGTTTAAAATACTACGTGGCCGGTAACTGGTATGTTATGGGCGAGGGCGGTGCCGGGTTCGAATTATCAGGGTATCAAAAAAGCCGCAAACTTATTTTGTCGCCGGGTATCGGCTGGTCGTCCAAATCATGGGATATCGGCGCACGTTTTGAAAGTTTTTCAGGCGGCAATTCCTTTAACTATGGCGTAGCCGGCTTGCGCGTGGCTTATGGCTTTGGATTGTAATAAACGCTTAATTGATTGTTAGCTAAAGCCTCCCGGATTTAAGGGAGGCTTTTTGTTTACAACGCTTTAAGGAAAAGTATATAGCATTCCCAAAAACAGCTTAATTTAGCCTGAAACGAACTTTTTGTAACTATTTTGTTAGGTGGTGTTTTTTTATTTAACCATTGCCCGTCCCCGCAGTCAAAGCCATACAACTAAAATACATTTTCACATGAAAAAAAATTATCTGTTTAAAATTGCGGCCATGGTTGCTGCAGGTATCCTGTTTAACAACACTGTAAAAGCACAAACAACCAAGCAAGGCGAATGGCGCCTGGGGATAGGTGCGGAAGCTGCCTTACCCGTTGGCGATGTCAGCGATATTTCCAGTTTTGTAATTGGCGGAACCGCGCGTTTGCAATACGCCACGTCTGACAAGGTAGCGCTAACGTTTACATCGGGCTATTACGATTTTATCGGTAAGAGTTTCCAGGCTTTTACTACAACCCCGAGTTCGGTGACTACCAGAACAGTACGTGAGAATTTTGGCCTGATCCCGATAAAAGCGGGTATTAAGGATTTCTTTGGCAATAACTTTTACTTTGGCGCCGAGGCCGGCGCGGCCATCCAAACCGGGGGCAGCCTAAGCCGTAACACCAGCGTAAAATTGGATGTGGCGCCTGCGGTAGGCTTCGCCTGTAAAGATTGGGATATCAGCGCCCGTTACGAAAACATGTCGGGCGATGGCACCATTTCTTTTGTTGGCTTGCGTGCGGCTTACAGCTTTGGTTTGTAATATTTATTCTAAAAGAAAAACGAGGCCGTATCATAAATCAAATGATGCGGTCTTTATTTTTTTAGCCTAATAGCTGAATTTGGTATTGAGTTTCTATGGAATTTTTTGAGGGGGAGGGGGTAGCTTTCTTGGGCGAACCTGAGTGGTAAAACGACTCATTTAAGCCGCTTTTTTCCTTAGATTTTGTGCGATTGCAACTAAACCCCATTCTATTTCTACTTTTTCCTTGCCGCGGAGCATAAACCGTTTAAAGCCATGGTTCTGCTTAATATTACCAAATACAGGTTCTACATCAAAGCAGCGTTTCTTTCGCCGTTGTATGCCTTCTTCACTGTTTAACAGCTCGTGCGCCTTTTGTTTCAGGCGGTTCAGGTTTTCATTGATTTCAATGATCCGATTCCCTTTTGATTTATGGCAAATACCGTTCAGCGGACAGTTAGCGCAGTTAACTGCCTGGTATCTTTTTACCGTTTGTTCAAACTCCGTGCTTGTTTTTCTTTTACTTGTTCCGATGAAATTCATTTGCTGGCCCATCGGGCAGATGTAACAATCTTTCTCCTGGTTGTAAAAAAGCTTATTTGCTGCAAAAGGGTGCTTGTTGTTGTGATTCTCATTTTGTTCCTTATCGAACATCCCATACTTTACAAAGGCGATTGTTCCTTTTTGTTCCAACCGCGTGTAGTTCTCCTCGGAGCCATATCCGGCATCGGCTGTAAGCACTTGCGGTGCTTTGCCAAAGCTGACTTCATGCTGCGCTAAATGAGCACTTAATGTATTGGTGTCTGTGGTGTTGGAGTGAATGGTGTAATTGACAATGAACTGGTTGGATGTGGATATCTGAACATTATACCCCGGTTTTAACTGGCCGTTTTTCATGTGGTCTTCCTTCATCCGCATGAATGTGGCATCCGTATCGGTCTTGGAATAGCTGTTGCGTTCACCCAGCAGAGCTTCCTGCTGCTCATAGCGGGCAATGGCCTGCGGGTAATGTTTGCTGATATACCGCAGCTTGCTTTTGACCTGTTTGGAAACATCCTCACGCGAGGAAAGCTTCTCATTGAGTTTATCTACTGCGGCATTGACCTTTTCACTGTCAATAACAGTAAAGTCAGGCGGATCAGGCAGCCTGTCTTCTTCTTTTGCTACGCTTTGGGCATAGTCCCATATCTCTGACAGCTGCTTTTTCATCTTTTCCTTATTGGTCTGAATCGCTTTCTTCCAGACAAAGGTATACCGGTTTGCATTCGCCTCTATCTTTGTCCCGTCCGTATTCACTTCTTCAATACTGAGCAGGCCTTCCTCTGCCAAAAGTTTCACCACATCTTCGAACACATCACGCAGCGCATGCTTCAAACGTACGCCCCGGAAACGGTTGATCGTATTATGATCAGGATAGTTCATCGAACTCAGCCACATCAGGTAAACGCTTTCCCGGCAGGCTGCTGCCAGCTTTCGGCTGGAGTAGGTGTTGGTTACATACCCATATACCAGCACCTTTAACAACATTTGCGGGTGATAGCTTGAACTCCCGCGGATATGATAAGCTTTCAGCAATGGTTCCAGATAGAGCCTGTCGATCACATCGTTAACTACACGCACCGGGTGCGATGCCGGAACTAATTCGTCAAGTGTCGGAGGAATAGCCATCAACTGCCGTTGCTGGTAGGGCTTGAATACAGGTCTTTTAGAGGACATACTACGCTACTTTCGATACATAAATATATGAAAATCAGATTATTATATCAACTAAATACCCCTCTTTATTCCAATAAATTATGCACAAATAAAAAAGAGGCCATACCATGATTTATGATACAGCCTCGTTTTTCTTTTAGAAATAATTTGTCAATTGCGAGGAGCGGAGCATGGCCTGAGGCGATTGGGCGACGTGGCAATCGCGAATCATGCATATTGGCCCCGCCACTTCGCTATTGCTCGTGCCTTATGGCGACAACGAGATCTAACTATCAAACTTATCCAGCAACTTCAACAGCGTCTCAAAATCCTTAGGGTAGGGAGCATGGATGGTGACCTCCTCGCCGTTAAGTAGTTTAAAGCTCACCTCGTAGGCATGCAGGGCGAAGCGCTTCATAATCGGCATCTCCTCCTGATCCTTACCCAAATGATATTTACGCTTCAATTGCGAAAGAAATACCGGCTTGCCACGGTACATATCATCGCCGGCAATGATAGCCTGCTGACTGGCCAAATGGATACGGATCTGGTGCATACGGCCGGTTACCGGGCGGCACTCTACCAGTGTATAATGCTTAAAAAACTTTAGCGAGTTAAACCAGGTTTCGGCGCGCTTGCCGTCCTGCCGGTTGATGGATACGTTGCCCTTGCCCTTGTCGAGGATGGGCAGATCGATAAACAAGTTCTCGAAAACGTGGGTGCCCTCGATAACGGCATGGTACACCTTTTTAACCTGGCGCTTTTCAAACTGTATGGAAACTGAGCGATAAGCTTCAGGATTTTTGGCAATGATGAGCGCGCCCGATGTTTCCTTATCCAAACGGTGGCAAACTTGCGCATCGTAGCTATATTGTTTGGCCAGGCGCAGCATATTGATCTCGCCACCCTCGCGTTCATCTAACGAAGCAATAAAAGGCGGTTTGTTGACAACAATGATGTCGTCGTTTTCGAATAATACCAGGTCGGCAAATTTGGGGATCTTCATATCAAAATATTGGCGCTGGTGTTCAGAATTTTAGTCAATATCCGAATCCTTGCGCTGTTTACAGCCTGCAAAAATACGCTTAATCTGCAAGATATTTATCGGCAGGGTGTAATATGGCTATTGGCATGATTATTATCAGGTTAGTGGTATACAAAAACCTATTGAAAAAACATCATGGAAGCAAACAACACTCAACCTGAAGAAAAGGGATTTTTTGAAAAGGTTAAAGACACCATAGCCAGCCTGTGGGAAGATACGACAGAAAAAGCCGAAGAGTTAAAAGAAGCTGCCGAAGATAAAATTGATGACCTGCGTGGTAAAGCCAAAGCAAAAAAAGCCACCGTAGCCCGCAAGGCGTCAACTACTAAAACCAAAGTCGCGGCTAAAGCCGATAAGGTTGCCGATGAAGCAAAAGCAAAGATAACCGAAGCAAAGGCCGCCGCTAAAACAAAAGTTGCTGAAGCAAAAGATAAAGCTGCCGATGTAAAGGCTAAAGCTGATAAAACCGTTGCCAAAGCTAAAACCGAAGCCGCTAAAGCTACTGATAAAGCCAAAGCCACCGCTGCAAAAGCAAGTGATAAGGTAAGCGTCGCGACTACCAGCGCTAAAAAGACTGTTGCCGCTAAGGCTGATAAAGCAGCTACAGCGGTTAAGAAGAAAACTGTTGCTGCTAAGAAGGCTGTTGCGTAATGCCAAAATTGTCATTGCGAGGAGCAGCGGAGCGGCTGTGTAAGGGGGCGACGCGGCAATCTCGTAGCTTTGCTCTTCTAACTACGAGATTGCCACGCTATCGCTCGCAATGACAAGCTATTTGTAAAACGAGAAAAGGTTCCATTCGGAACCTTTTCTCGTTTTATGTCTCAAATCTCAAGTCTGATTTCTCAAGTCTAAGCTTACGCCAGTTCAAACTTGTACCCAACCCCTTTAACGGTTGATACATAATTTTCCCCCAACTTTTCGCGGATCTTACGGATGTGTACGTCGATGGTACGGTTAGTTACCACTACCGAATCTTCCCAAATGTTTTTCAGGATCACCTCGCGGGTGTAAACCTTGCCTGGTTTTGAAGCCAGCAGATATAGCAGTTCAAATTCCTTTTTGGCTAAAACTACTTTTTCGCCGCGCTGGTAAACTAAATAGGCTTCGCGGTCTATCACCAGGTCGCCTATTTCCAGTTTATTGTCGGTTACCTCTTCAGGTGTAGAGTTACGGCGTAGAATGGCGTTTATACGGCTTACCAGTGCGCGAGGCTTGATCGGCTTGGCAATGTAATCATCAGCCCCTACGTTAAAGCCTGCAATTTCCGAATATTCCTCGCTGCGGGCGGTCAGGAACACCATAAAAGTAGTTTTAAACTCGGGCATGGTGCGCATAATGCGGCAAGCCTCAATACCATCCATCTTAGGCATCATAATGTCCAGAACGATCAGGTCGGGCTGTACTTTTTTGGCTTCGGCAACGGCTTCCTGACCGTTGCGGGCTGTATAAACCTGGTAGCCTTCTTTTTTAAGATTATATTCTATTAACTCCAGGATATCTGGTTCGTCATCAACTATTAATATCTTCTGCTTCGGAGATGTGCTCATTCGGTTGAATTTTGGTATAAAAGTACCTGCTTAAATGCACTTAACAGTTAAATAAATATTAACAAATTGTTAAACGTTACATTAAGGTAATCTATTATTCACCTTTATTGAACGTTTTCTTTAGAAAATCTTCAAGATCGGCCCCTGCCAGGTTCTTCGCCACGATATTTCCCTGCGGGTCGATGATGAAGTTTGCCGGTATGGCTTCTATATGATATAAGCGTTCGGTAGCGCCGCCCCATTTCTGCAGGTCGGATGCTTGTTCCCAACCCATATTCATTTGCTTAGCGGCGGTTAGCCAGGCGCCTTTTTCCTCATCAAGCGATATGCCTAAAATATTTAAGCCCTTGCCTTTAAAAGCCGCGTATTGCTTTACTACGTTCGGCATTTCGGCACGGCATGGGCCGCACCATGATGCCCAAAAATCAAGCATTACATATTTGCCTTTATAGTCGCTCAGTTTTATTTGCTTGCCATTGGCGTCGGCAATGCTAAACTCGGGCGCTTTATGGCCCACCGATATCGGCTTTGCCAGCTCCATCTGTTTTACGAATTGCAATGCCGCGGGGTTACCGGCAAAAGTGCCTTTAATTTCATCGGCATAAGCCACCAATTGCTGCTCGTACTTGTTTTGGTCTAACGACAAGGCGGCATACAGGGCAGCCAGCGACTTTTTGTTATCGTTAACAAATTTTAAAGTAGCTGCACCATACTCGCTTTGCGCGGCTATAAAGCGGGGGCGATAAATACTCATCAGCGAATCCGACTCGTGGCCCAACGCCTCTGCCTTGGCCTGGTATTCGTTGGCTATCTTGGCGGTCTTATCGCCGTATAGGTTGCTCAACTTGTTAAACTCCTGTATCTTACCCGATTCATCCGAACCCGAAATGGTATAGGTATGGGTAGTATCGGCAAGGTCGGTTTTAAACTCAATAGCTTCGCCATTTTGGGCGATCACATCGTAAATGCTGCTGCCAATGCGCAATTTATACAGGTTGGCAAAGGGGCTGGTATGCTTAATTTCAAACTTGTTATCCTCGCTCAGGTTTATCGAGTCGACCATGTTGATGCGGGTACTGTCGGCTTCCAGCAGGTATACTTTTTTCACCTTGCCGGGGTTGCTTAGCGTGCCTGATATGGTAAATGCGTTTTTATCCTTGCACGATGCAATGACCAGTGTTAACAGCGCGGCGCTGTATAAAATAATGCGTTTGTTCATTTTATTTTGCTTCTAATGCTTTTACAAGCAATTGATTTGTTTTTTGCGGATCTATCTTCCCCTTCGATTGCTTCATGATATCGCCCATGAACAAGCCCAGCACACCCTTTTTGCCTTTGCGGTATTCTATTACTTTGTCGGGGAACTTGGCCAAAGCTTTCAAAATAAACTCATTTAATTCATCATTATTTTCGCTAATGAATAAATTGAGTTCGATGGCCACCTGTTCGGCGGTTTTGCCGCTACCCTTTATAAGTTCGGGAAGTAGTTTGTTGGATGCAATGGTATGGTTGATCTTTCCATCGTCTACCAGTTTGATCAGCCCTGCCAAATCTTCGGGCTTAAGGGCAAACTCGTTTTCGTCAATCGCCTGCTTCAACGGACCCATCAGCCAGTTGGCGGCAGCCTTGTAGTTGGCGGTATGCTTAATTACAGCCTCGTAATAATGAGCGAGATGATAATCGTTGGTGATCACTCCCGCGTCGTAATCCGACAGGCCGAATTGTGTGGTGTATTTTTGGTAAAGCTCACCTGGCAGGGCAGGCATTTCGGCGCGAATGCCATCGATATATTCCTGTGTCAACACCAGCGGCGGCAAGTCGGGTTCGGGGAAGTAGCGGTAATCGTTAGCCATTTCCTTGCTGCGCAGTACCGATGTTTCGCCGGTATCGGCATCAAAGTTAAGGGTGTTTTGGTCGATGTGCCCACCAGCCTCTATCACGCTTACCTGGCGCTGAAACTCGTGTTCGATAGCGCGCTGCACGTTACGGATCGAGTTCAGGTTCTTCACCTCGCAACGGTTGCCGTATTTGGTGGCGCCTTTCAATCGTACCGAAATATTGGCATCGCAGCGCAGGCTGCCCTCTTCCATATTGCCATCGCAAATATCAAGGTAGCGCACCAGTTTGCGGATCTCGGTAAGGTATTGACCAGCTTCTTCGGCACTGCGGATATCGGGTTCGGATACGATCTCTATCAGTGGTACACCTGCACGGTTCAGGTCGATCAATGAATCGGCCGCGTGCTGATCGTGCATGCTTTTGCCGGCATCCTCCTCTAAGTGAATATGGTGTATGGCGATATCTTTTTTAGTACCGTTACCCAGCCTCACCGTAACATGTCCGCCCAAACAAATGGGTTGCTGATCCTGGCTGATCTGGTAACCCTTGGGCAAATCGGCGTAGAAGTAATTTTTACGGGCGAAGTGGTTATTCAGATTGATGGTGCAATGACTGGCCAAACCCATCTTTACCGCATAAGCAACCGCTTTTTTGTTGAGAAAAGGTAAGGTTCCAGGGTGCCCCAGCGATACCATGCTGATATGCTGGTTTGGCCCTGCGCCAAAGGCGGCGCTATCGGCGCTGAACGATTTGCTTTGGGTGGATAGTTGCGCGTGTACCTCTAACCCAACAACCAGTTCGTATTTATCGCTTTCAGAAATTGCCATAACAGTAGATGCGCGCGGTTTACAAATTATATTGCGCCAAATGTATCATTTTTTTTGGGAATAGGGTTAAGAGTGTGGGTGGCAATTTAACCACAAAGGACACGGAGGAGAAGCACAGAGGACGCAGAAATTTTAGGCTTTTGAATTTAGTTTGCATTTTTCAAATGTTTATATTTGTGTATGGAAACATTGACCATAAATATACCTGACAAAAAAAGCGCCTTTGTAAAGAAGCTTTTAAAGGAATTGGGCGTTACCATTACCAGCACTTCAAAAACGGATGCCCCGACATCTTCAATACCTAATGACGTAACAGCAAAAACTATTGACAATGCGCATAAAGGAATTGGTTTAGATAAGCCGATTAACAACATTAACGATTTTATTAATTCGTTATAATGTTTACGCTGATACCGACCAACCAGTTTAATAAAGATGTTAAGATACTTAAGAAGCGGTCTGCAAAGAATGCAGATTTGCTGATAGATTTTCTAAGCACACTGCAGCAAAAAGGTGTTATTGGTATCGATAAAAAACACCGTCCCCATAAACTTTCCGGTAATTATAAAGATAATTGGGAAGCCCATATAAAACCCGACCTGCTGATCATCTGGTTTGAAGTGACCGAGAAAAATGAGATCATTCTGTTGAGGACGGGTTCACATTCGGATCTGTTTTGATCCTCAATAGTTCTTGTCATTGAGGAGCAGCGGGGCGAGTTGAGCGTTAGGGCGACGTGGCAATCTCGTCGCAGGTAAACTTACTACGAGATTGCCGCGCTATCGCTCGCAATGACAAATTAGTTACGGTATTACGCCACAAAACCCCTCGCCTTTTCAAGCGCCTTATCTAAACCGCTGGCATCCTTACCACCCGCGGTGGCGAAGAACGGCTGACCGCCGCCGCCACCCTGGATCTCTTTGGCCAGCTCACGCACGATATTGCCGGCGTTTAAGCCTTTTTCTTTCACCAGATTGTCGGATACCATAACGGTCAGGCCCGGTTTGCCGTCTATCTCGGTAGCCAGTACCATAAACAAGTTATCTACCAAATCCTTTACCTGATAGGCCAGGTTCTTCACCGCATCGGCGTTTGGCAGGGCCACACGCTGGGCAATGAAGTTAATACCGTTGATCTGTTCGGCTTTGGCGGCCAGTTCAGTTTTCATTCCGGCCGATTTTTCCAATACCGATTTTTCGATCTCCTTCTTCAGGCGGTTGTTCTCTTCTAATAAAGTTTCAACGCTTTTGGCAATATCTTTTGGGTTCTTCAACAACTCCTTTAAGGTATGCACCAACTGGTTTTGCTGGTTGATGAATTCCTGCGCGGCGACGCCTGTTATGGCCTCGATACGGCGAACACCGGCAGCTACGGCGCTTTCGGCTACGATCTTGAAGTAACCGATCTGCCCGGTAGCCTTTACGTGTGTACCGCCGCAAAGCTCCTTGCTAAAATCGTCGTCGAAAGTGATCACGCGCACATACTCACCATATTTCTCGCCAAACAGAGCGGTAACGCCGCTACTGATGGCTTCAGCATACAATACGCTCCGTTCTTCTTTCAGCGGGATGTTTTCGCGCACCTTTTGGTTAACAATGGCTTCTATTTGGGCGATCTCCTCGTCGGTCACCTTGCTGAAGTGCGAGAAGTCGAAACGCAGGTATTCGCCGTTCACCAGGGATCCTTTTTGGTTCACGTGTGTGCCCAATACCTGTTTCATAGCGGCATGCAGCAGGTGGGTAGCGCTGTGGTTGCCCTCAATGTTGTTACGGCGTGCAGCATCAACAATAGCCGTTAACGCATCGGCCGGATTTGATGGCAGTTTATCGGTAAAATGAACGATCAGGCCGTTCTCTTTTTTGGTATCGGTAACATGGATCACCTCGCCATTGGGGAATACCAGCTCGCCGGTATCGCCCACCTGGCCGCCGCTTTCGGCGTAGAAAGGTGTTTTATCCAGCACCAGTTGGTACTGCTCTTTACCCTTAGCGCTCACCTTGCGGTATTTAATAATATGGGCAACGCTTTCGGTCTCATCGTAACCGGTAAACTCTACGCTGTCGTCGTCCTGTAAAACCGTCCAGTCGCCGGTATCAATAGCGGTAGCAGCGCGGGAGCGGGTCTTTTGTTCTTGCAGGGCTTTGTTAAACACTTCCATATTAACTTTGAAACCCCTTTCACGAGCCATAAGTTCAGTTAAATCAATAGGGAACCCAAAAGTATCATATAACTCAAATGCAAAATTGCCATCAATAGTTGTATAGTATTTTTCTATTCCATCCTTGGTTTTTTCAGACCAATCTTCAGTGTTTTCCGGGGACGCTAAGAAATCAGTATTCTTTTTAAGGATTTCAATTTCTGTTTCAAATAAATCTATGCCTCTTTGTAAGGTTCTTAAAAAGGAAATTTCTTCCTCTCTTATTACTTTCTGAACAAAATCTTTTTGCGTATACAACTCATCGAACACGCCTTTAAACTGCTCTGCCAGTAAAGGCACCAGTTGATTAAAGAAAGGTTCCTTAAAGCCCAATGTTTGATAGCTGTAACGTACAGCACGGCGCAGGATACGGCGTATCACATAACCGGCCTTATTACTAGCAGGCAGTTGCCCGTCGGCAATAGCAAAGCTAATGGCACGGATATGATCGGCCATTACGCGCATGGCTACGGCATCGTTCCAATCGGACGAAGCCCCACCCAAACCCTCCCCGGGAGGGAGGGCTTTAGAATTATAGGTCTTCCCGCTTTTTTGGGCGATGAATTGTATCATCTCCTGGAAAACGTCGGTATCATAGTTAGATGTTTTGCCCTGCAGCACACGCACCAAACGCTCGAAGCCCATGCCGGTATCCACATGTTTGGCCGGCAACGGGTGCAGCGAACCGTCTTTCACGCGGTTGAATTGCATGAAAACGTTATTCCAGATCTCGATCACCTGGTCGTGGTCGGCGTTTACCAGGGTAGCGCCACTTACTTCGGCGCGCTCGTTATCGGGGCGGCTGTCAAAGTGGATCTCCGAGCAGGGGCCGCAGGGGCCGGTCTCGCCCATTTCCCAAAAGTTATCTTTTTTATTGCCGGGCAGGATATGGTCTTCGGCAACGTATTGCTTCCACAGGTTCAGTGTTTCGGTATCTTTTTCAAGGCCTTCCTTGGCGTCGCCTTCAAAATAGGTAACGTACAGGCGGTCTTTAGGCAGCTTGTAAACTTCGGTCAGCAGTTCCCAGCTCCAGTCGATGGCCTCTTTTTTAAAGTAGTCGCCAAAGCTCCAGTTGCCCAACATCTCAAACATGGTATGGTGATAGGTATCAATACCTACTTCCTCCAAATCGTTATGCTTGCCGCTCACGCGCAGGCAGCGCTGGGTATCGGCCACGCGGGGATATTTAGCAGGCGCTTCGCCCAAAAAAATGTCCTTGAACTGGTTCATACCAGCGTTGGTGAACATTAAGGTAGGGTCGTTTTTTACAACAATTGGGGCCGATGGCACAATGGTATGTCCCTTAGCGGCAAAAAAATCAAGAAAAGCCTGGCGTATCTCTTTAGCGGTCATAGTGGGGCAAAGATAGGAAATTTGGTGCGAACCGTGCTAATTCACCACCACCTCATTGTGATGTACGAAGCAATGACGTGGTGGTAATAGAAAAATGGCACCAAGAAAAATCTTAGTGCCATTTGTGAAAAAAACTTTGCGCCCTTTGTGGTTAAATTGCCACCACAAAAAACCTACTTCTCTATACGGTAAGCCGCATCATTCCAGAAGATCTCTTTCTTAAACTCGGCCAGTTTGGTGTCTTTACCGATCAGCAGGTACTCAATATCGGCCATATCGGCAAAAGCGCTTAGGTGTTCGTTAGTTAAGTTTTGGCTGTAGCAGGTATGGTGGGCGCCACCGGCATATATCCAGGCCGCGCATCCGTCTTTCATGTTCGGGTATGGTTTCCACAATACACGGGCTACCGGCAGTTTAGGCAGATCGTTGGTTGGCTCAACGGCTTCAACCTCGTTAACGATCAGGCGGAAACGGTTGCCCATATCCACTACCGAAGCGTTAATGGCCGGACCAGCCGCTACGTTAAATACCAAACGCACCGGGTCGGCCTTGCCGCCAATACCCAGCGGATGGATCTCTACATTAGGCTTGGTACCGGCGATAGACGAATCGATCTCCAGCATGTGCGAACCCAGCACCAGCGAGTTATTACCGTCGAAATGGTAAGTATAATCTTCCATAAAGGCATTACCACCCGGCAGGCCAGCACCCATCACTTTCATGGCGCGTACCAGGGCCGCTGTTTTCCAGTCGCCTTCGCCACCGAAGCCATAACCCTCGGCCATCAGTCGCTGCGAAGCGATCCCCGGCAGTTGTACCATGCCGTGCAGGTCCTCGAATGTATCGGTATAGCCTTTGTAGCCACCATCCTGCAAAAACTTACGCAGGCCCAGTTCTATCTTAGCCGCATCGCGCAGCGAGCTGTATTGCGCGCCATCTTTTTGCAGTTCAGGTACAATGTTATACAGACTTGCGTATTCAGCAATTTGTTCGTCAATCTGTTGCTCGGTAATGGTATCGATAACCGCTACCAGGTCGCCAATGCCATGGGTGTTAACCGAGAAACCGAATTTCAACTCAGCTTCCACTTTATCGCCATCGGTAACGGCCACAAAGCGCATGTTATCGCCAAAGCGCACAAATTTAGCGCCCTGCCAATCGGCCCAACCGGCTGCGGCACGGCTCCAAACATTGATCTGGTCTAACACATCTTCTTCCTGCCAGTGGCCAACCACTACTTTACGGCGGATGCGCAGGCGCGACATGATGAAACCGAACTCCCTGTCGCCGTGGGCGCTTTGGTTCAGGTTCATAAAGTCCATGTCGATAGATGACCATGGAATCTGGCTGTTGAACTGTGTATGCAGGTGCAGCACCGGTTTACGTAATATCTTCAAGCCATTGATCCACATTTTGGCAGGCGAGAAAGTATGCATCCAGGTGATGATACCGATACAGTTGGCATCGGTGTTGGCAGCCTGTATCAGGTTATAAATTTCTGAAGTACTTTTTACCGTTGGTTTAAATACAACTTTAACCGGGATCTGCTTAGCGGCATCAAGCCCGGCAGCTATCTGCTGCGAGTGTTCGGCTACCTGTTTAAGTGTTTCTTCGCCATAAAGGTCCTGGCTGCCGGTCACGAACCAAACCTCAAATTTTTTTAAGTCTATCATGTTTTTATATCATAAGTCCGAAAAGTCGGGAAAGACCGCAAGTCCGGAAGTTTTTTACTAATCTCTAATTAACTTAAGTTGCGGGTTATTTAACCACAAAGTGCACAAAGATTTGCAAAATCGATGACACAAAGGTCACAAAGAGCAAATCAATCAGCAGATTTAAGTTTTTTTAAGGGCCGCAAAGCTTTGTGGTCTCTCTTTTTCTTTTGATTATCAAAGCCTCTGTGAACTTTGTGCTTCAACATCGGGCATATCTTTGTGCGCTTTGTGGTTGTTAACCCGCAACTTAGGTTAATTAACTAATCTCTGATCACTGACTATTGTCCATAATACGAATCCGGCCCGTGCTTGCGCTCAAAGTGTTTGCGGATCAGCGAATCCTGTAGGCGCGGGGCTTGCGGGTTTATCTGCTCAGTCAACAAGGCCATTTTGGCTACACATTCCAACACGGCGCTGTTATGTACGGCCTTGTCGGCGCTTTTGCCCCAGGTAAAGGGAGCGTGGTTACCTACCAGTATCATTTCCACCTCGCGGTAATCCATGCCTTTTTCCTGTAAGCAGTTAAGTATCTGGAAACCGGTCTGGTACTCGTAATTACCCGCTATCATCTCATCGCTCATGGGTGGTGCGCAGGGAATGTTCACGGTGTTATAATCAGCATGAGTAGTACCATAAATAGGGATATCGCGCTGCGATTGCGCCCATGCCGTAGCGTAGGTAGAATGCGTATGTACGATACCGCCAATACTTGGCATATGCTTATAAAGCACTGCGTGGGTTTTTGTATCCGACGATGGCCTCAACTCGCCCTGTATCACGTTGGCATCAAAATCAACGATCACCATTTTCTCGGGCGTAAGATCATCATAGGCCACGCCGCTGGGTTTAATGGCAAAAACTTCGCGCTCCCTGTCAACCGCGCTCACGTTACCAAAGGTGAACAATACCAGGCCCAGCTTTGGCAGCTGCATGTTAGCCTCGTAGGCTTCTTCCTGTATGCGTTTATAGATACTCATTTTTGTATTAGTGAGATGTTGTGTTCTGTTCGAAATACTGGCCCTGAGATAAATATTTTTGGTAACGGTTGCTGTAAAAACCGGCTAAACCGGCGTTTGGTGTGTACTCCACATCAAAGCCGCCGCCCATGGCTTCCATGGCCTGCTGCACATCAGGGTAAATGCCTGCTACCGTAGCCGCGAACATGGCCGCGCCCAAAGCGCAGGTGTGCTCAAATTGGTGTATACGGATAGGCATCTGTAATACGTCGGCCATCATTTGCATAATATAGGGCGATTTTTTAGCCACCCCACCAATGCCGATCAGGCCTTTAACGGGTACGCCTTCGCTCTCAAAACGTTCAACTATGGCCTTCGCGCCAAAGCAGGTAGCCTCGGCCAGGGCACGGAATAAACGCGGGGCATCGCTGCCCAAATTCAGGCCGCTGATGCTGCCTTTTAATAGCTGGTTAGCATCGGGCGTACGCCTGCCGTTAAACCAATCAACCGCAACTTCGGCATTATCATTTAAAGGCAGGGCTGCTGCCTGTTTGCTCAATTCAGGAATTATCTTGCCCGATATTTCATCGACCAGTTTTTGGGCGGTTTCTGCATCAACCAGTTGCGTTTGCAACAACAGGCTTTGCGACGGCCACTCCAGTAGTTTACGGAACCAGGCGTAAGTATCGCCAAAGGCTGATTGACCGGCTTCCAGTCCGGCCATACCCGGTATTACCGAACCATCTACCTGCCCGCAAATACCTGCTACCAGTTTGCCCTGCATATCGGCATTAGGGGCCACCAAAATATCACAGGTAGATGTACCCATCACCTTGCTCAGGTAATAAGGTTCTATCTGCCCGCCAACCGCGCCCATGTGGGCATCAAAAGCGCCTACGCCAATTTTTACATCAGTGCTCAGTCCTAAACGTCCCGCCCATTCGGCACTCAGCGTTCCAGCCGAAACATCCGAAGTATAAGTATCTTTATATAATTTATCGGTAATGCCATCCAGCAGCGGATCAAGCGCTGCGAAGAAATCGTTTGGTGGTAATCCCCCAAACTCGGCAGCCCAAAGCGCCTTATGACCAGCCGAGCAGCGCCCGCGCATAATGTTTTTGGCATCGGTACCGCCGGTTAACAGGAAAGGGATCCAATCGCAATGTTCTACCCACGAGTGCATGGCCGTGCGCACCTTTTCATCAACCCTTAGCACATGCAGCAGCTTGGCCCAAAACCATTCCGTTGAGTATATGCCCCCCACGTATTGCAGGTAATTGGTATCATATTTGGCGGCGTGCGCGTTTATCTCGGCAGCTTCTTTTATCGATGTATGGTCTTTCCAAAGTACGAACATGGCGTTCGGCTCTTCGGCAAATTCGGGTAGTAGAGCCAATGGTATGCCCTGCGCGTTCACGGCAACCGGTGTCGACCCGGTAGTATCTACCGATATGGCTTTTATTTGCGCGGCAATATCAACGCCGGCTTTTTTAAGGCAGTCTTTAATTGTGGTTTCCAGCCCGTCCACATAATCCTGCGGATGCTGGCGAAACTGGTTCTCGGCCGGGTTGCAGTACAGGCCCTGCTGCCAGCGGCGGTAGTAATAAACAGATGTGGCTACTTCCTTCCCGGTGCCCGCGTTAACAATAACAGAGCGGACAGAGTCGGTACCGTAATCAACACCGATCACAAATTCATTCAGGCTATTCATTGGTTGTGAAAATAATTGTTAAATTAACAGTTATATTTTTATTTACCGAAATTTTTGGTGAAATATATTTTCTATTAGGGTTATCATTGCGAGGAGCAGTGGGAGAGAATTGAGATGTGGGGCGACGCGGTAATCTCAAAGGTGGGTACGTGTTGCTTGTCCTATGGGATTGCTTCACTATCGTTCGCAACGACAAGTTGTTTTTTGAAAATGAACGGCAGTATTCCATCGCGGCCGGTAGTCCCGCTTTACACTGCAAGTCCTCCTTCGTCCGGGCTTTACGTTTCAATCGGGTTTAGGTTGAACGGACAATGTCTTTTATCAACTTGTCATTGCGAGGAGCGATAGCGACGTGGTAATCCTATAGGCAGGTCCTCGTTGCTTGTCCTATGGGGTTGCCGCGCTATCGCTCGCAATGACAAAAAGCTAAAAAAGCAGGTCGACCTGTAACCCAGGGATCGTTCGCTATCGCTCACGATGACGGCTGTAGCAATGACAACTAATCAAACACAGCCGCTTCCTTAACCTCCAAAACCTCAATCACATCCCCAACCGTTAATACGCCTAACCCTTCATGCACCAAATTCTGCCCCATCCACACCTTATTGTTTTTGCGGCGATAGCCGTTTAGGGCCTTCAACGGCTCTTTAACACGCAGGGCCGTCTCCTGGTTAATGCCGGGGATAGGGCAGCGGGCACAGAGTTTTACGCCGTAGAAATGAATGTTGTTGATCACAAAATGCGCCATCTCATCCTCCAGGAAAGCATCGCCACCGGTGAATACCAAATTGGGGCGGAAGCGATTGATTGGGATAACCTCACTGGTGCGGTTACTCAGGTCATCCATCGATGCCTGCCCGATGATGAGGAAGGGGTAGGCATCCGAAAACGAAGTGATTTTATCTGCATCGGCATATTTGGGATCAACCGGGCGCAGACTATCATCTGGCATATAAACCAGGCGGCAGTCTATCCCCAAAATACGACTGAACCAGGCGTCGGCTCCAGTGTTTACAAACTGGCCCCGGCAGGTATCATCCCAAACGGTTACACCGGCAAATTCGTTGGTTTGGGGTTGGTAGGGGATAAGCAGCGTTTCGCCAGTAGGCTGGTAGGTGACCTGTAAACTATCGGGCAATAAAGCAGGCTTGCAGAGCGCCATTTGCGGCAATTCGCGTTGGGAGATGAAGCGGTTGTTTTGGTCGACCAGCATCCAGCGACGATCATGCTCAAGGCCGCGGTCGGTTACTTTAGCCGAGGTTAAACTGATGCCGCCTAATGATTTTATGGGGTATATAAACAGGCCGCTTAATTGTTTCATGGTTAAAACTTAAGGTTGTGATGTAACAAATTTATTGCAATTAGGCCTTCAGGATCAATATATTACCAATTTGTGAATAAAGGGGTAAGTTTCCCATAAAGCAACTTGTGCATAATAAGCAAATGTATTACATTTATCGCTGTATATCTGACCTTTATCTATCATGACCCCCGAACAACGCGCTAAACGAATTGGCGACCGGCAAACTATGAGTTTAATGGTTGCCTACCTGATGATGCTTTTGGGTGCATTTGTTGTAATGGCTTTTATTTAGTAATTGCAACACCCTGAAAAACACGATGTGAACATCGCTCCAAAAAAAACAAGGTCGCTTATGTTAAATAAGCGACCTTTTGCATTTTTATATTTTTTGGTGGTATCCGTTTATACCGAAAAACTTTCGCCGCAACCGCAGGTGCGGGTAGCATTAGGGTTGTGGAAGTTGAAACCTTTACCGTTCAGCCCGTCCGAAAAATCCAATTCGGTGCCGGCCAGGTACAGGAACGACTTCATATCCAAAGCCATGCGGATACCGCGGTCTTCAAAAAACTGGTCGCCCTTTTTCTCCTCGTTATCAAAATCGAGGTTGTACGATAAACCCGAGCAACCACCACCCTGCACTGATACCCGTAAAAAGTACGAAGCATCCAGCCCCGCGTCAGTCATCAGGTGGTCTATCTTGGTTTTCGCTTTATCTGTTATAGTTACCATCTTTAAGTGAGTAGTTTATTAAGTGAGTTGTGAGTAGTTAAATACGGTAAGCAAACTACTCACCTAATCAACCATTCACTACTCACTAATCAATTAATGATGCGCTTTTTCGCTTTCTATCGGCTCCATGCCGTTTTTAACGCGGTAATCGTTAATGGCGGCTTTAATAGCGTCTTCAGCCAATACCGAGCAGTGGATCTTTACCGGCGGCAGGGCCAGTTCTTCCACAATATCCATATTGTCTATCTGCATCGCGTCATCAATGCTTTTGCCTTTTAACCATTCGGTTGCCAGCGACGATGAAGCGATAGCCGAACCGCAGCCGAAAGTTTTAAACTTCGCGTCGGTGATTACGTTGTTGTCATCTACCTGTATCTGCAGGCGCATTACGTCGCCGCACTCAGGTGCACCCACCAGGCCGGTACCTACTTTGTGGCTGCTTTTATCTAAAGTGCCCACATTGCGCGGATTGGTGTAGTGATCGATTACTTTATCTGAATATGCCATTGTCTTTATGTTTTGCCCCCTAACCCCCTAAAGGGGGAATAAGAGATGTTTATCGTTAGCCCCCTAACCCCCTGAAGGGGGAATAAAAGGCAGTTATTTATTATCAAAGATCATACCCCGCTTTTCTTGCTCCCCTTTAGGGGTTGGGGGTTGCTAACTCCCCCTTTAGGGGGCAGGGGGTCTTAATGCTCCGCCCACTCAATCGAGTTCAGGTCGATGCCCTCTTTAAACATTTCCCAAAGTGGTGAAAGGTCGCGCAGGTGGGTAACCGCTTTTTTGGTTACTTCGATGGCGTAATCTACTTCCTCTTCGGTAGTGAAGCGGCCAAGGCCGAAACGGATCGATGAATGCGCCAAATCGTCTGATAAGCCTAAGCTTTTCAGTACGTACGATGGCTCTAACGATGCCGAGGTACAAGCCGAACCCGATGATACGGCCAGATCCTTCATCGCCATCATTAAACCTTCACCTTCAACATATTTAAAGCTGATGTTGGCTACATGCGGCAGGCGGTGTTCTACGTTACCATTTACATAGCTTTCTTCAAGCACGGTCAGTTCTTTTTGTAACCTGTCGCGCATGGCCGAAAGACGGGCGGCTTCGCTTTCCATCTCGGCATTGCACAACTCGCAGGCTTTGCCCAGGCCAACAATACCCGGAACGTTCAGCGTGCCCGAACGCATGCCGCGCTCGTGACCGCCGCCATCCATCTGGGCAGTAACTTTAACCCTTGGGCCTTTGCGGCGTACATACAGCGCGCCAATACCCTTAGGGCCATACATTTTATGTGCCGACATCGCCAGCAGGTCGATACCATCGGCATTAACATCAACCGGGATCTTTCCAACGGCCTGGGTAGCGTCTGTCATAAACAGGGCGCCGTGTTTGTGTGCTATGGCGGCAATTTCTTTAACAGGCTGGATAACGCCAATCTCGTTATTGCCATACATGATCGATACCAGGATGGTCTCGGGCGTCATGGCGGCTTCCAGTTCGGCAAGGTCTATCAAACCGTCGGCTTTAACATCTAAATAGGTAACGCGCGCGCCCAGCTTTTCAATGTGTTTGCAGGTATCCAGTACGGCCTTATGTTCGGTAGTGGCGGTGATCACGTGGTTACCCTTGTCTTTATACATTTCAAATACGCCTTTAATGGCCAGGTTGTCGCTTTCGGTAGCGCCCGAGGTGAAGATGATCTCTTTCTCGTTCGCGCCAATCAGCTTGGCCACTTGTTCGCGGGCGTAGTCAACAGCTTCTTCGGCCACCCAGCCAAAAGCATGGTTGCGGCTGGCCGCGTTACCAAACTTGCTGTTAAAATAGGGCAGCATAGCCTCCAGCACCCGTGGGTCCATTGGCGTAGTAGCGTTGTTATCTAAATAAATAGGAAGTTCCATAGCAATAAAATTCTGAGTACAAAGATAAGTAAACTTTTAGTTTTATGTTACAATATGTGTTGCAGGGGGTCATTAATTTGCAATATTTGTCTATGAAAAAGGTAGAACATATTGGCATCGCCGTAAACAGCATCGAAACCGCCGGCGATATTTACACAAAGCTGTTAAATACCGGCATTTACAAGGTAGAAGAAGTGGCCAGCGAACACGTAAAGACCGCCTTTTTGCAAACCGGCCCCAACAAAATAGAACTGCTGGAAGCCACCCACCCCGATAGCGCCATTGCCAAATTTATCGCCAAAAAAGGCGAAGGCATACACCACATAGCCTTTGAGGTTGAAGATATATACGCCGAAATGCAGCGCCTGCGCGCCGAGGGCTTTGTTTTACTGAACGAAGAACCCAAACGCGGGGCCGATAATAAGCTGGTTTGCTTTGTGCACCCGAAGGGGACGAATGGGGTTTTGGTGGAGTTGTGCCAGTCTGTTTAGTCATTGGGGCATTCGCTGCGCTATCATTGGGTCGTTGTTAAAAATATAAGCCATGAAGTATTCGGAAATTTTAAACGGATTGTATAACGGAGGAATTGATGACGTAATAAAAATTCTCAATGCATCAATATATTCAACTAAATTGAACAAGAGTGATGATGAAATAATTGTAGTACATACTGGCTTTTCATTTTTCACACATAAAGGGACCGAGATGGAAGTTCTTGTTGGATTTTCAACTTCATCTAATGAATTAGTTGTTATACGTCAAACAAGAGCTAATTGGTCATATAGATATATTCCATTAATAAATGGGGTCAGGCTTAGAATACCCCAGAAAAATCATTTTATTAACCTTCTTGATAATAATGTATTCGACCAAATTGATGAAAGTGGCGACGATTATCACCTTAGATGTGAAGAGTACAATAGCTTAGATGAAGTACATAATTTAGAATTAATAGCAGACAATTTTTCTTTTAAAGTTATTACGAATCGACTTATTCTGGAATTTCCTTTACATCGAAAGTTTAAAAACCCTGTATATTTAAACGGAACTATTTTTAGTAGAACTCCGCAAGAAGAAAATGATAAGTACGATCGCCAAAGTTTTGAAAATTATTTAAGAGAGGATTATGGGGAGAACGCAGAAGATGCCTATTGGAATACAGAATAACATAAAATACACTATCGTTTACGCGATAATGCATATACGCCAGCTATGAGTAAGATAAGCAGACGCTTGCGGTAGCGGAGTGTTGTCAAGATTATTTTACTGATTTTTTTTTGGGGAAGTATCTCCAAATTTTACGCTTAATTTTTCAACTCCTAAGTCATTTCGCAATGCCATGATAAGATCCTCGCCTTTTTTTCTAATATCTTGGTCATGTTCCCAATATGTTGTTGAATTAACTTTTGTGAGGTCATGTGGTAATCCAAGATTTTGACATTCAGCAAATACTGTCATTCGTTTGATTATTTCTTCTGGAACAAGCATATGCGATTCGATTATTAAGTATTGAATACCTAACCCAATCTCATTTGCTTTTAATCCCAATTCTTCAAGCTCGTGAATATTTCCTGCCGCTGAAGAAAGAAGATTTATTTTAGGGCCAATAATATCAAGGAGTTCTACAAACTCTGCTATTTTGCGACTTAACTCAATGTATTTTTTTAGTTTTTCATTGAATAATTGATTCTTAATATTCAATGTCTTGTTCAGTCGATAGTTATAATAACTTATAACAGCAACTGCAATTGATATAATTCCGGTGAGTAAAGGAGCAAAATACGGAGATATTTGCTGAGAGATGGGTACAAGCATTTTTAATTAACTAATCAATGACTTCAATTCATTAAACTGTTCAGGTGTTAACTTAGCTATAAAAAAACTGCTATATTCTACTGAACTCATATCGTTTTCATGATCAATAGTTATCTGATTCGGTTCAACTATCCCCTGCTTTGAACACAAATTTTTCACCTCGCTTAAGAATTCGGCTACTTTATAAGATTTCATTACAAATTTCACAACCTTTGATTTTTATAATCAAAAGTAACTACACAATACGCGCATAGTAAGGTTGTTAATAACTTATTTTTCCCATCGCTGGCGCGAGTTTGCAGCTCAAAACTGGCGTGAGTATGCCCTTCGCTACCGCCCTCCGCTACAGCAAGCGACCTCGCTTGCGGTACGTTTGCAAAGTACGACTAACATAACCGCTTGTCCTGCACACCATTTAGCGTCGCAGACGCTGAACCATGTTAAGCGCTCGCCGCAGACAAGCGTAAGGGCGGTAAGTTTGCAAGGTTATGATAGATGCGTGTCGCGTTAATAATATATAATCACCTGTTTAACAACGTTATATATATCGATTCGTTCAGTATCACTAAGTGTAACACATTTTTCGCTGGTTTTTAACTTAATAATTTGATTGTCAATTATTTACATAAAAAATAACATCAAATTATGTTACATTGTGTTAACCTTTTTTCATCTATAATCATCGAAGTATAATGATATACCCCAGGAACCGGCTACCCCGGTCCTCAATCCGGATCAACCCTGAAATTCCGGCCCCCAAACTGCGATAAACTATAATTGAGGTTGAGCGAGAATACCCGGGTTGGCTGCAGGTTGCGGCTGTCGGTAACGGTATTGCCCGATACCGACCGCGAGATGGTGTTTCCCTGCGCCAGCAGGTCGGTAGCCCTAAACGACATACTGAGCGAGCGGTTCTTTAAAAAGGTTTTTCCAACGCCCATGTTAAGCAGCAGGGGGCTGGGGGTAGGGAAGGCATAGCCATAGTTGATCCGTTTGCTGCTGCTAAAATCGGTAAACCAGGTTTTGTGGATGGTGAAGTTGCCGCCCAGGTTCAGGCTGATATCGCTGTTGCGGGGGATCACCTGGTCGGTAGCCCCGCTGTTATGGCTGGTGCTGTAGCTTACATTGCCGTTAAGCCGCAGTTTGGTTAGGTTCAGGTTGCCTTGCAGGGATGCGCCCATCACCGTTGTTTTAAAAAAGGTAGGCGCGGCTATCTGCCCAATTCCCAGCGTAGCATAGTTAAAAGAACCATAGCGCGACCCGGTATTGTTGTTATTGGTTACATTATAGCTCAGCTGCGCGTTCACCATCAGTTTTTTAAACGACATGCGGCCCGATACCTGCTGGCTAAAATTAGCGCCCTTGCCCGATGTTTTTTGATGGTTAAACAAAATAGCCCGGTTTGAAAAACCCATGCGCCCCGAGTAACTTACCGAGAACTTATTTTGCTTAATAGGGATGTTGATGCTGTAATTGCCGTTCACCTGGTAGTTGCCGTTGATGTTTTCGTAACGGGTAACCTGCTTTAAACTGCCCAGGGTATCGGGCAGCAGTGTTACATCTGTAACGATCTCGTTTTGCGTGGTAGCGGCATTCATGCCCACCATCAGCGATCGGCCCGACTTCTGCACGTAGTTAAAGTTGCCGCTCAGGCTATGGCTGAACGAGGTTTTCAGATCGGGGTTACCCACCAGGATGTTTTGCAGGCTTTGCGCGTTACGTATGGGCTGCAACTGGTTAATGTTAGGGCTTTGGGTATTGCCCGAGTAGTTAAGCGAAAGTGTTTTACCCAAAGCCAGCGTACGGCCATAGTTAAGGCTGGGGGCGTAATTAATGGTATTATTGGTAAAGGTTTGCCCCAGCCGCAAATCGTGATTGCTCAACAGGGCGGCATTGGCATTAAGGCCAATATTATACCGCCATTTAGCGGCCCCGTAGTTATAATTAATACCAATGGATTGCGTGTAGGTAACGCTGTTAAACGAGTTGCTGAGCGAATCTACCCGCGAAACCTTGTTGCTTCTGTTATCAAAAACATAAGTGTCAACATCATTGGCCGATGAACCTGCCGACCCGCTGTAGTTAATGTTGATGCTTCGCCGGGCCAGGGTATCCTTGGGCCTTTTTAAACCGAAGCTATAGTTAAAGCCAATGTTTAAATGCCGGCTGTTGGTTTTGCTGTCCACATCCCGTTTTAAAAGCGAATCCTTGCGCAGTGCGCCGGTAACCTGGTCATAGTACAGCGTATTGGTGCTGATGTGCTGCGCGTTGCTGTTTCCGTTGGCAGAGAAGGAGGCGTTTATGGAAATGATATTCTTCTTCAGCTTATGCGATATGTTAATGTTGCCGTTTGCCGAGGGGCTTTTACTGTTTGAACTGCTGCTGTTGGCCAGGTCCTGCCGCAGAAGGCCCGACTGCTGGAGCATAGATGTACTCAGGTTGCTTGACGAGCCGTAAGACCCGTTAAACCCGGTCATCATCAGGGTCTTTTTATTATTAAAGTTCATATTCCAGTGCAGGCTGTGGGTGCTGCCCTTGTTATCACCCACATTTTGGTTGTGGTTGGTAAGGTTGCCTTCGGGATTCAAGATCTCCGACACCTGTTCGCGGTTAAAGGCGGCGCTGTTATCGTTAAAATTATAGCCAAACCCGCCATTGCTGTTTTTGCCGAATTTATCGCTATGGTTTAGGCCGATGCTCATCTGCTGGCTGTGCCCCGCGCCGTTATTAGAGGTGTTGGCATTAACATTAGCCGAACTTTGCTTGTTATCGTTCCAAAGGTTAAACTGGGCCATGCCGCCAATCATATCGTTGGTGCCGCCATTGGCAGCTGCATTTCCAAAAGCCCCTTTATTCATACCCGGCTTGGTAACGATGTTCAGCATCTTTTGTGGTTCGCCGGTCTTAATGCCGGTAAAGTTGGCCTCGTCGCCAAAGTCGTCTATCACCTGTATCTTCGATACGATGCCGGCGGGCAGCTTGGCTATAAAATCCTTAACGTTATTAGTGAAGAAATCCTTGCCGTTTACCCGCAACTTGGTCATAGTTTTTTCGCCAACCTTTACGTTATAGTCGCCATCCACCTCCATCCCCGGGAACTGCTTCAACAGGTCGGCCACGTTATCGCCCTCTTCCACACGGTAGGCCGCGGCGTTGTACTCAACGGTATCCTGCATCACCCTGATGGGGTTGGGTTTGGCCCTGACAACCACCTCCTGGAGCGTACGGCCCGATAGCTTCAGCCGGATAGCGTCCAGCTTCTTATGCTTCTCCTTGTCGGCAAAGCTATAGTCTAATTTAAAATCATCGTAACCCGTAGCCACCACCTTTATCGAAAAATGGTCGGCGTTAAGTTTGGAATAGCTAAAGTCTCCGTACTCATCGGGTGATATGGTTAACGTATCCTTCCCGGTGATGATCATCACCTTAGCATCGGGTATGCTCACTTTGGCCGTATCGGTGACCTTGCCGGAGATGCGGCGGTTAGATTGGGCTGATGACCGCGATACGCCACAGCAACACAAGATGATAAGCGTGAAAATTTTTGCCAACCACACAAGGCCCGTCCGTCTGTTCATCTATATGCGTGTAAAGGCCAATCGGGGTATGCCCGCGACGATGATAGCCGGATGTGATAATCTGTTCATTTTAGGTTGCCCTGTGCGGGGTATAACCCACAGGAGAAGCTAAAATAGAATAAATTTTTGATGGACAGCTTTTGTAACGAAATAAATAGTTATAAGGCGAAATATAGTGTACCTCTAAATCCAATGACCTAATGACAGCGCAGCAAATGACGCAATGACACGAAGTAAATGATAGCGGCATTAACCCAATTTTACCCAAACCGGTGCGTGATCGCTGGTGTGTTCCCAGCCGCGCACGTGCTTATCAACGCCGGCTGCTTTAAGCTTGACCGCGATGGCTGGGTTTAGCAGGAAATGGTCTATCCGTAAACCCGCGTTACGTGCGTAGGCATTTCTGAAATAATCCCAAAAGGTATAGATCCGTTCGTTAGGATACAGGTGGCGGATGGCGTCGGTCCAGCCCTGCGCAACAAGGTCGCGGTAGGCCTCACGGCTTTCTATACGGAACAGGGCATTGTCCACATATTTTTCGGGCTTGTAAGTATCCATTTCAGTAGGCATCACATTATAATCGCCAATAAGTAAAACCGGCAATTCACGCCCGATCAGGTTTTGGGCATGATCGGCCAGCCGTTTAAACCAGCGCAACTTGTAGTCAAATTTTGGTCCGGGGTAGGGGTTACCATTGGGCAGATAGATACAGCCGATCACCAAACCATCAATAAAAGCTTCGATATAACGGCTGTGGGTAAATTCATCGCCGCCGCCGGGCAGGTCGCGCCGTAGTTCTTTTATTTCCTGTTTGGCCAGTATGGCCACGCCGTTCCAGCTTTTTTGCCCCTGCCATATAGCGTTATAGCCGGCATCCTTTAGCGCCTGGTGAGGGAACTGATGATCCTGGCATTTGAGTTCCTGCAGGCATACCACATCCGGTTCAGCCTCGCGTAACCATTGTAGCAGGTTAGGCAAACGGCCGTTAATACCGTTGATATTGTAGGTTGCTATTTTCATTTACTTTACCCGTTAACAAATTTTACCGGCCGAAGGTTTGATAATAACGGTAACCACAGCGAATTACCCAATGATAGCGCAGCACAATAGCAAGAAACGGGTTGTCCTGATCGCCCAGTCCGCAGTACCTTTGCCACATGCAACTACAAAATATACTGCCTTACGATGGCATTGTTAAATACTACGGCCAGGTAATGGATACCGCCGAAGCCGGCCGCTACCTGCAAGTTTTACTGGATACCATCAAGTGGCGCAACGACGAGGCCATTATCTTCGGGCGGCATATCATTACCAAACGCAAGGTAGCCTGGTACGGCGACAGGAATTACGATTACGCCTATTCGGGCTTTACCCGTACCGCCCTGCTGTGGACGCCCGAACTGCTGCAGTTAAAAACACTTACCGAACAACTCACCGGCGAGCAGTATAACTCATGCCTGCTTAACCTTTACCACAATGGCGATGAGGGCATGGCCTGGCATAGCGACGATGAAAAGATGCTGGGTAAGGACAGCGCCATCGCCTCGCTCAGCTTCGGCGCCGAACGCAAGTTTAGCCTGAAGCACCGCGCCAACAAAACGGAAACCCGCTCGCTGATGCTGGAGAGCGGCAGCCTGCTGGTAATGCGGGGCGCTACACAAACCCACTGGCTGCATGCCCTGCCAAAAAGCAAAAAAGTGCTAAGCCCGAGGGTTAATTTAACGTTTAGGACGATGGTGGGTGTTTAGTGGCAATTTAACCACAAAGGTCGCAAAGGGAGAAATCACAAAGTACACCAAGCTTTATTGGTGGAATAAATGAATGCTTGCTAACTATCTTATATTTAATAATTGCTCCTTTGTGATCTTTGTGTTTGCCGAAATTTTATTCCTTTGCGTTCTTTGTGGTTAAATAGTCACCAACCCTACACAAAAATGTTGATAATTTTTTCACATCCTATTGATAGATAATAAAAAAGGTACTATCTTTGCACCTCTTTATAAGGAATTGAAGAAATGAAAAAAGACCTGCATCCAAAAAATTATAGATTAGTTGTTTTTAAAGATATGTCTAACGAGTATTCTTTTTTAACAAAATCATGCATTGATACCCGCGAAACCGTGAAATGGGAAGATGGTAACGAGTATCCGTTGGTTAAACTGGAAATTTCGCACACCTCGCACCCTTTCTACACCGGTAAAATGAAGCTGGTTGATACTGCAGGCCGTATCGATAAATTCCGTACCCGTTACAACAAAAAATAAGGTAAATACCTTTATAAATATTTGGAAAGTCTCCCGATACATCGGGAGACTTTTTTATTTTTGCCCCATGGCCATCATCCTATTCGACGACGAGAACTATCAAAACCTGCTGCCCCTGGTTTATACCCGCCCGGCAGGTAACCTGCGTATCGGTATCATCACCATTGCCGAAAAATGGGCCAAACACCTGGGGCAGGGATATTCGTGGCATACCCGTGCTTACCTGCAGGGTAAATTCCCGATAAATATCACCGCCGATAACCTGTTTATTAACGGTGCCGTTTGTCCTGATGATAGCCTGTTGGAAGCAGTGGATAAGTTGCAGATAGGGCAGGCCCTCAACTACCAGGATCAACTGATAGCGGTACGTCTGGATGCAACAGATGCTGCCAAATTCAACCCGGCAACCAAATACCTGGCTGCTTCGGTGGATAACCTGCCGGTCATCATTCGTTACCCTGAATATATTTTCCGTTACAACGATATCGAGCTCCGCAAGGATTTTCAACTGTTGACCAAAGGCCGCGAAAGCGCTGCGATGAGTAGCACCAATACCATCATCGGCGATCAGTTTTTTGCCGAGGAGGGTGCGCAGGCCGAATGCTGTACGTTTAGTACCATCAATGGGCCGATCTATCTTGCCGCCAAAACCGAGATCTGGGAGGGCACCAACATTCGCGGGGCATTCGCCATTAACGAAAACTCGCAGGTTAAAATGGGCACCAAGATCTACGGCGCTACCACTATTGGCCCATACTGCCGTGTGGGCGGCGAGATCAATAACGCCGTGGTTTGGGGTTATAGCAACAAGGGACACGAGGGTTACCTGGGCAATTCGGTATTGGGCGAATGGTGTAACCTTGGCGCCGATACCAATAACAGCAACCTGAAGAACAATTACGCTGAAGTGAAGCTATACGATTACGCCACGCAGCATTACCGTAAAACCGGCCTGCAGTTTTGTGGTTTAATAATGGCCGACCATGCCAAGAGCGGCATCAATACCATGTTTAATACCGGCACGGTAGTTGGTGTAGCTGCCAACGTATTCGGTGGCGGTTTCCCGCCAAACTACGTGCCCGATTTTACCTGGGGCGGGTCTGACGGTCTGGAGGAATACCGCATAACTAAAGCGATGGAAACCACCGCCAAGGTTTTCGCCCGCCGCGAGCACCGCGCGTTTGACGAGCATGAGCAGTCGATATTGAAAGAGGTGTTTGAGTTAACGAAGCAATTTAGAGACTAATAACGAACGTCATCCTGAGCGATATAATCCCGGCGGCCTCTTAATGGTTAAATGACATGCCGATGAAAGCCCCCTCTAAATCTCCCCCAAAGGGGGAGACTTTGGAACCCTCTCCTCTGGAGAGGGCAGGGTGAGGCTTCAGCGGAAAAACAAACATGTCATCCTGAGCGATAGCGAAGGATCCCCGGTGAGCAAAGTGGAAATGCATAGTTTGGGATGCTTCGCTATCGCTCAGCATGACGAAATAGATAAGATACATCAACATAAAACAATGAGAAAAAAAATTGTAGCCGGCAACTGGAAAATGAACATGGATTATAACGAAGGTTTGTCCCTGTTCTCTGAAGTGGTAAATATGGTAAAGGACGAGGTGACCGGCCAGCAACAGGCCGTAGTTTGCAGTCCGTTTATACACCTGCACAGCCTGGTGCAAATGGCTAAGGGCTATCATAAAGTAGCTATCGGTGCACAGAATGCGCACCAGGCCGAAAGCGGCGCATATACCGGCGAGATCTCGGCTAAGATGATCAACTCGGTAGGCGCGGCTTACGTGATCCTGGGCCACTCGGAACGCCGCCAGTATTTTGGCGAGGATAATGCCCTGCTGGCAAAAAAGACGGATACCGTATTGGCTAACGGCCTGAAACCGATCTTCTGTATCGGCGAAACGTTGGACGAGCGCAATACCGAAAAACATTTCGACGTGATCAAATCGCAACTTGAAGAAGGCATCTTCCACCTGGATGAAGCGCATTTTAGCCAGCTGGTTATCGCTTACGAACCTGTTTGGGCCATTGGGACCGGCGTAACCGCAACATCGGCACAGGCGCAGGAGATCCATGCTTTTATCCGTAAAGAAATTGCCGCTAAATACAACCAGCAGGTGGCCGATAATATGACCATTTTGTACGGTGGCAGCTGCAATCCAAAAAACGCGGCCGAGTTGTTTGCTCAGCCTGATATTGATGGCGGTTTGATCGGCGGCGCGTCGCTTAAATCGCGCGATTTTGTGGATATTGTTAAGGTGTTTAATTGATTTTTCAGTGAGTAGTTGACTGGGTTGATTAAGTGAATAGTTTTAAAAACTTAATCAACCTAATCCAACTTAATCAACTGCACATGCGCTTCCTAAAAGTCATATTGCCCCCATTGATCGCTTTTTTGGTGTTCGCGGCTATTATAAAATATAACCCGCTGCACCATAGCTTTGAAGGGCTGGCCGATATCGGCGATGGCTCGGCAGCGGGATTGATCGCCTATTATAAGATCTTCGCGCCCTTTCAGTTTGTTATCGCGGTGCTTACGCAGTACCTTATTATTTTACCCTTGTGGGATAAGATATTGTGCAGGGGCAAGGCTGCTATCAGCATTTTTATCAGTATGGCGGTTGTATGCGTGGTTTTGGCATTCGGCATTGCGTACATGATATGGGACAGGGCTGTAGGTACCGAACATCTGATCCATATTACCCTGTTTATGACCGGTGTACAATTATTTTACTGGGCCATCAACTTTTTGGTGATGTTCCTGTTCGATATCAGGTCGGTTACTAAGAAAATTGCTGTAAAGCAGGAAAGCGAAACTGCATAATTGGCTAAAGCCATTTGAATTGGCGGCTGTCTGTCCCATAAATGGGACGGCAATGAAAATAGAAAAGCCTTAATCATTGCCGTTGGCTTTAGCCAACGGTTAATAAAATAGAAGCAGGGGCTTTAGCCCAAAATGATCTCAGGTCTCATATCTAACATCGCAAATTTATCCATGAACTACTACGAATTATACTTTAAACTAACTGATGCCGAAGATTATCAGCAAGATCTGCTGATCGACGCTCTCGGTGAAATTGGCTTCGATACCTTTGAAGAAGTGGCTGATGGGTTTAAAGCCTACATCCCCGTTGATGTGTTTGATGACGAGCGCGTAGGAGAGGTGCTGGCACCTTATAAAGAGATGTTCAACTTTAGCTACGATATTCATTTGGTAGAGCAGAAGAACTGGAACGAGGTTTGGGAAAGCAATTTCGAGCCGATGCAGATAGATGACCAGATCTACGTGCGGGCTACCTTTCATGAACCACGGCCCGAGTTTCCATACGAGATCGTGATCGACCCCAAAATGGCCTTCGGCACCGGGCACCATGAAACTACCACCATGATGATGCAGCACATGCTGAATGTGGAGTTTGAGGATAAGAATGTGCTTGATATGGGTTGCGGCACCGGCATCCTTGCCATCCTGGCTTCAAAATTAAGTGCTGAAACCGTTACCGCTATTGATTATGATGTGATTTGCTACGAAAGCACTATAGAGAACAGCGAGTTAAACGGCATCTATAATATCACCCCACTGTGCGGATCGAAGGAAATAATCCCCGATGAGGAGTTTGATGTCATCCTGGCTAACATCAACCGTAATATCCTGTTAGACCAGATCCCGCGCTACAGCGAAGTTTTATGCAATGGCGGCGAGATATATTTCAGCGGTTTTTATGAGGCGGTTGATCTGCCCATGATCACCGAAGCGGCTGGTAAGCATGGCTTAACTTATGTAAGCCACCTGAAGATGAAGGATTGGGTGGCGGCTAAGTTTGTGAAGTAGTGCTTTCCCCAATCCGTCATCCAGAGCGATAGCGAAGGATCCCCGATGAGCAGAGCACATAATGCATGGTCGTTTGGCGTGCCGGGGATGTTTCGCTATCGCTCAACATGACATGTATGTTTTTCCGCTGAAGCCTCACCCTGCCCTCTCCAGAGGAGAGGGTTCCAAAGTCTCCCCCTTTGGGGGAGATTTAGAGGGGGCTTTCATCGGCGGTATGTCATGAAAACCATTAAAGGCCGCCGGGATTATATCGCTCAACATGGACGGGAGGTAATTACAAAAACGCCTCCAAATCGCCCTTACCCTCGCGTATCACCTCAAAATCACCACTGGTACAATCAACCACTGTTGAGGCCACGTTGCCGCCGTATCCACCATCAATCACAATATCTACCAGGTCCTGGTATTTCTCATAGATCAGTTCCGGGTCGGTTGAGTATTCGATGATGTCGTCATCATCCTTAATGGATGTTGACAGGATAGGGTTGCCCAGTTCCTTAACAATACAGCGGGCAATGCTGTTATCGGGCACACGGATACCCACCGTTTTTTTATTGCTGCTTAACAGCTTGGGTACATTGCCACTGGCGTTGAAGATAAAGGTAAATGGCCCCGGCAGGGCTTTTTTGAGTACCCTATAGGTATGATTATCTATTGGCTTAATGTAATCGGATATATGGCTCAGGTCATAACAGATGAACGAGAAATTAGCCTTTTCAGGTTTAACCCGTCTCAGCTTAGCTATGGCCTCGATAGCCCGGTGATTGGTAATATCGCAACCCAGGCCGTAAACGGTATCGGTAGGGTAGATGATCAGCCCGCCCCGGCGCAGCACATCCACTACCTGTTGTATGGCTTTTTCGTTCGGGTTTTCGGGGTAGATCTTTAGCAGCATAATTATTTAGCAAATAAACCAATAAAAGGTTTAAAAAAAGAAAGGTCACCCTTTAAACGGATGACCTTTAAAATAAGTTTAAATCTATGCGGCAATTTAACCACAAAGTTCACAAAGGGAAAAATCACAAAGTTCACAAAGATGCTTTTTACCCCAATAAAACTCTGTGAACTTTGTGGTTAAATTTTAAGCAATGCTTACGCTTGTTTAGCAAATTGCACGTTAATGATCAGCTTAATTTCTTCGCCAACTACGATCGAACCTGCTTCCGTAACGCCATCCCAGGTCAGGCCGAAATCTTTACGGTTGATTTTACCGGTGATCTCGAAACCAGCTTTGGTATTGCCGTAAAAGTCGCCTGCAGTGCCGCCGTGTTCAACGTTAAGCTTTACAGATTTGGTTACGTCCTTAATGGTCAGGTCGCCAACTAATTTATAGTCATCGCCATCTTTAGTGAACGATGTTGATTTGAAGGTGATCTTCGGATATTTTTCAGCGTCGAAAAACTCAGCGCCTTTTATATGTCCATCACGTTGCTCCTGGTTGGTATCAACGCTGTCCACATCAAGCGAGAAGCTGATGTTGGCGCCGGTGAAATCTTCGTTTTCGGTTTCAAACTCGCCTTCAAAGGTTTTGAACGAACCGGTTACGGTTGATATAACTAAGTGTTTTACTTTAAATTGTACTTCTGAGTGCATTGGGTCTAAAACCCATTTTGTTAATGTTGCCATGGTATTAATGATTGCTTTTTTTTAAATGTTGATCAAAGATAGATATAAATAGATGTTTAAACATCTATTTTATTTAAACATTACAAATTATTGACTTACCGGTATTAATAATGCCCAAACTACGGGCTTTGTTTTAGCCTGCAGGTTAAGTTTTATTTAAATAAAGCTTATTACATTAGTGAGAGAGAGAGAAGAAAAAAGCTTATCACTTCATAAAGTAAAGCCGTTTGGCGGCCGCATCGTATAAGCCATTGGGCCACAGGCCGGTTTCGTGGTGCATTACTTCGCGCAACAATACTTCGGTAAGCTGGTCTTCCGGAAAAAGGCTATTATTATCGGGATGGGTGTAATAAGTATGCAGTTGTCCGTGAACATCGCGCATCCGGGTCTTTTTTGCGCCGAGTATTTTAAGTTCGAAGTTGAGCGGCTGGCCATAAGTGGCCGGATGTAACTGATCGCTGGTTTGCCGTACCCAACGGATAAGTTGGCCCCGCTCAATTATGGCATAGCTGTAAGTGTCGCCGCTGCTGTAATGCTCAAAAGCAAATATTTGCGATGCCTGCTTAAAATATTGATATACCTTTTGTATGGTAGCAGAACCAGGTTGGTAAAATTTTGCGGTGAAGGCGCTGTTAACAAGGGCGATATAATTTTCAAAGATGTAAACAGACAGGCAATTATCGTTACGGGTATCAAACCTTTTAGTGGCGGGTAGCTGGCCCAGGTCGCGCTCGGGAATTTCATTATATCCAGTGCCGAACAGATCCTTAACCAATTGTGCATGATTAAGCGTATGATCGCTTTGCCGTATTAATACTGCGCCGATAGATAAACCCATTGTTAAAAATAGCAAATATCCCGGCCATATTTTAAGGGTAACTTAACTTTAATTTTAAGGTTTGCACACAAGCCCGGGCTATCTTTATACCAGGAAAGTTTAGCAGTCCACATGTATATGCGAACGGCAGGTTTTAATACAAAATTCCTTAAAACACTACTTTTTCTGATATTATTTCGGGTGGCTGCCTACCCTCAAAATGTTCCCCTAACCAACGGCTTTGCCCATAATGATTACTGGCACAAACGCCCCTTGTTTGATGCCCTGGAGAACGGTTACCGCTACATTGAAGCTGATATCTTCCTGGTAGATGGCCAACTGGTAGTAGCGCACGTGTTCCCCTTTTTTAAAGGTAGCCGCACTTTAGAAAAACTATACCTGCAGCCGCTTTTTGAAAAGGTGAATAACAAGAGCGAACCCTACGTGAGCAAAGCGTCGCCGGTTACCTTGCTGGTTGATATTAAAACCGGGGCCAACAGTACTTATGATGCATTGCGGCCCCTGCTCGAAAAGTATAAGTCGATGCTATCAGGCTACGAGCATGGCCGCTTTGTGCAGCGGGCGGTTACCATTGTGTTATCCGGGCATAAACCTTATCGCACGGTGAAACAAGAGGACGATCGTATGGTGTTTATTGATGAAGACCTGCGCCATATGGACCGCGATAGCCTGGGTACCGAGGTTTATCCCATGAGCAGTTGCAATTACAACGCCTTAATGAAATGGGATGGTACCGGCGAATGCCCTGCCGCCGAACGGCAGAAGCTTTGCGCTTACATCAGGCGGGCGCATAGCTTTGGTAAAAAAGTAAGGCTATGGGCTTCGCCCGAAAACAGAACGGTTTGGGCCGAATTGCTGCGTTGCGGGGTCGATCTGATCAATACCGACCAGCTGGTAGATCTGCGCAACTTCCTGACGACTACCTTTGCCAGCACCAAAAAGATCAACTAATAGCCTTTAGTGGCACAGTTTCTTCCGACTGACCGGTTAATTGCAGCAAATCCTCAAAGTAGGATGTGGCCAGTTGGTCCCAACCGAAGGTTTTACTGTAAACGATGCCCCTCGCGCTAAATTGTTGCTGCAGGCGTTCATCGGCCAATAACAACTCCAGTTTAGATACGTAGTCGGATATCATATAGGCCGAGCAACGGAAGCCATTAACGCCCTGCTCAATAAAATCCTTCGACCCTCCGCCATCGGCAATTACACAGGGCAGGCCCGATGCCATAGCTTCGGGCACCACGTTGCCATAAGTTTCGGAAACGGAGGGGAACAGGAAAACATCGGCAGAGGCATACAATATGGATAGGTTGGCATGATCTACCTTTCCGGTGAAAATAGCATCGGGCATCCGCGTCTCGCAGGCTTTGCGGGCAATGCCGTCGCCGGCTATCAGCATATTAAATTTTACGCCGCGGTCTTTTAGTCCGTCATAAATACCAAATAAGGTCTCCAGGTTCTTTTCCCATACCAGGCGGCTGGCGAATAGAATCACCGGGTGCTTATTGCCGGTTAGTTTGCGCATCATATCACTGTTGCGTTTGGCCGGCGAAAATAGTTGCGTATCGATTCCCCGCTTCCAGATCTTCATGCGGTAGCTTTCAATACCTATATCCGAAAGTTCGGTTATCATGCTTTCCGACGGTACGTATATGGCATCGCACTGGTTATAAAAGGCCCGCTGCCCGCTGATGATCTTCGCTTTGGCAAAATCGATGAGGAAGGGGGCCTTTTTAAGGTAATAGTCGATATAAGAAATAAAATGGGTATGATAGATGGAAATAACCGGTAAAGCGCGCTGGCGGGCGTATTTCACAGCAAACTCGCCAAGTAGGGCAGGGGTGGCAATATGCACTACATCGGGATTAAAACTATCCAGCTTTTCGCGCAGACTGTGCGCGGCCAAAGCCGGGAGCACCATTTTATAGGTTTTGTTAATCGGCAGAGTTAAAGTGGGCAGGCGCATACACTCGAAACCATACACCGTATTGGGGCCCACACCGCAGATAAACAGAAATTCAAAATCGGCATGCGGTATCCGCCGTATCAGCTGGAACATGGTGCGGGTGGCGCCGTCGTGTTCTTCAACCAGTATCTCGGCAAAAAATACAACCTTAGTTTTTTTCATGGCAGATGGCTAAGCTATTGCAAAGCTACCCCTGCCATGTGATGTGCACATTAACTTAGTATTGTATTATTAAAAGGGCTTAACATTTTGCTTACCGTCCTGCTATGTGAACAGGTTTGATGAATGCATGATGTTTCAGATACAATGCCAAAGTGGTGGAAAAACAAATAATTGCCCGTTCACCGATACAAAAGGCCCGTTCATCCATACATTAAGTTGCTGGTACAACCATTGGATTGCTTTAGTAAACAAAGTGTTTAAGTAAGCAATCTATTATTATGAAAAAGCTATTATTATTATTATTATTTGCCACAGCCATCAGCCTGTTTATGTTTGCCTGTAAAAAGGATAATTCCTCCGGCGCAGCAGGCAATTCGGCGCACGTGACCGTTAAACTTACCGATGCCCCCGGCGCCTTCGATGCTGTTATACTAAATGTTAAAAGCGTGATAGTAGTTACCGATGCCGGCGAATATACGCTGAACGTTAACGGTGGCCCGATCGATATTCTTCGGTTTCGCCAGGGTAGGGATACCGTATTGGCCGATCAGGATATCCCGGCCGGGACGATACAGCAAGTGCGGTTAGTGTTAAATGATTCGGGGAACCGTGTAATTGTTGCCGGTGTATCGTACGATCTGACCACGCCAAGCGGACAAACATCGGGTGTTAAATTGAACGTGCACGATAACCTTACCGCGGGCATAGCCTATACCATGAAGCTTGACTTTGATGCAGCGCAATCTATAGTGCTTACCGGTAACGGAAAGTATATTTTAAAACCGGTTATCCGTGCCATAGCCCAGGCTGCATCAGGGGCCATAACAGGTGTGGTGTCGCCTGCTGCGTCATCACCAAAAGTATATGCCATAATGGGTACCGATACGGTTGGTACAGTTGCCGATGCTACCGGTAAGTTCTATTTCCCGGGCTTATCTGCTGGTAGTTATAATGTTAAATTTGTGCCGGTTAGTCCATATGCTGCAAAAACAATAACTAACATTACTGTTATCAATGGCGCTGTGCTTGATATGGGTACGGTTAATATTTCCCAATAAGATCTCCTCCTGCACTAAACTATATAATTTGAGCAGCCGCCTTTTTGATTGGGGCGGCTGTTTTTTTAGCTGGATCTGCTGTAACGGATTACCCAATGTGAAAGCAACCCCTTTAAACAAAACGGCGTATTTTTTATTAAAACATCTATAATTACATCGCTATGAAAACATTAAGAATTGCATCATTAAAAAAGCTGCTAATGCTGCTGCTTATCCTCATAAGCGGACTGGCCACCTATGCCATGTTTGCCCGTTGGAAGGTAAAACAACCCTACGAAGTACGTTTTAAAGGGGGAAAGATCAGCGGCAGGTTCGAATCGCTGAGGGCGGATATCCGTTTTGATAAGGCCCATCCCGAGGGCGCCAAAATATCGGCCAGTATTGCAGCCGCCAGCATCGCCACCGGCTTTTTTATTAAGAATAATCATGCTAAGGACGCGCTTGAGGCCGAAAAGTATCCAACCATCAGCTTCACATCAACCAAAGTAAGCCGACATGGCAACGCCTTTGAAGCAGTCGGTAATTTAACCATGAAGGGGGTTACCAAACCTGTCACCATTCATTTTACGTTTGATGATAACGGTGCAGGCGGTGTGTTTAAAGGCGGCTTTACAGTGAGGCCCCGGAGTTTTAACATCACCCGCAATGGTTCACCGGAGCAGTTGGCGATCATGCTGGTGGTGCCAGTGAGCAGAGGGTAGTTGCAGAGTAAACATCAAATTGTTATTGAGAAGAGCGTAGCGGCGTGGCAATCTCATAGACATGTCCTCCTTGCATGTCCTATGGGATTGCCGCGCTATCGCTCGCAATGACATGGCGGTATAATAAACGGGAAAAGGGAGCATTCGCTCCCTTTTCCCGTTTATTATAGGTTAACTAATTTCTAATTAACCAATCTCTAATCTCTGATTACGCTAATACTTCTTTAACACGCTCTGCAGCTTCCTTCAGCAGGATAGCCGAGAACACTTTCAGGCCCGAGTTGTCTATCAGTTCCTTAGCCTCCTTAGCGTTGGTGCCTTGTAAGCGAACGATGATAGGTACAGGGATGTTGCCAATTTCCTGGTAAGCATCAATAACACCTTGTGCAACACGGTCGCAACGCACGATACCGCCGAAGATATTGATGAGGATGGCCTTAACGTTAGGGTCTGACAGGATGATGTTGAAACCAGCCTTAACGGTTTGCGCGTTAGCGGTGCCACCTACGTCAAGGAAGTTAGCAGGCTCGCCGCCGGCTAATTTAATAATGTCCATAGTTGCCATAGCTAAACCGGCACCGTTAACCATACAGCCAACGTTACCGTCAAGCTTTACATAGTTTAGGTTCGATTTACCTGCTTCAACTTCGGTTGGGTCTTCCTCGGCCTCGTCGCGCATGGCGGCGTAATCCGGGTGGCGGTACAGGGCGTTGTCGTCAAGGTTTACCTTAGCGTCAACAGCCAGTATTTTATTGTCCGATGTTTTTAGCACCGGGTTAATTTCAAATTGAGATGAATCTGTAGCATCGTAAGCTTTGTAAAGTGCGGTAACAAATTTCACCATCTCTTTAAAAGCATCGCCCGATACGCCCAGGTTAAAGGCGATCTTACGCGCCTGGAAACCTTGCAGGCCAACAGCCGGGTCAACCTCTTCTTTAAAGATCAGGTGAGGGGTGCTGTGTGCCACTTCTTCAATATCCATACCGCCTTCGGTGCTGTACATAATAATGTTACGGCCACGTGCGCGGTCAAGCAGTACGCTCATGTAAAACTCTTTGGTTTCGCTTTCGCCCGGGTAGTAAACATCCTGTGCAACTAAAACTTTGCTCACCAGTTTACCTTCAGGACCGGTTTGCGGGGTAACCAGTTGCATACCGATGATAGCGGTAGCGCGTTCCTTCACCTCGTCCAGGTTTTTGGCCAGTTTAACGCCGCCGCCTTTACCGCGGCCGCCGGCATGTATCTGGGCTTTAACAACAACCCAATCGCTGTTGTAATCGGCCTTCATTTTTTTGGCAGCTTCAACAGCCTCTTCAGGGGTGTGGGCCAAAATGCCTTCCTGAACCCTTACGCCAAAGCTTTTTAATATCTCTTTACCCTGGTATTCGTGAATATTCATGTGTTTTGAAGAATTTGCGGTAAAGCTACAAATTTAAACGGGAGTTGAAAGGTGAAATAACAGATTTTAAAGCGAGATGGATGGTAGACAGAAATCGGCATTTAACCACAAACGATACGAAGATTTGCACGAAGGACACAAGGTGCAAAATGGGAGTTATAATCGGTGAAAGTTTTCGCAAGTCGGTGAAATCATTATTGATTTAATCATAGTTCCAACAAATTATTACATTTGCATATGCCTTATAAAGAACGGGAGATCAGCAAAATGTATTATACCATGGGCGAGGTATCGGCCATGTTTGATGTGAACCAGTCGCTCATCAGGTATTACGAGCGCGAGTTTGATATTTTGCAGCCTAAGAAAAACAAAAAAGGCAACCGCTACTTCACCCCCGAAGATGTGGAGAACCTGAAGATCATCTTCCACCTCATCCGCGATAAGGGCTATACCCTGGCCGGCGCCAAGGAGCACCTGAAGAACAACATGACCGACACTAAAGACAACCAGAGCATCATCAGCAGCCTGGAAAACCTGAAGAAGTTTTTGCTGGAGGTGAGGGAGCAGTTGTAGTTTTGCCTTAATGCTAAATGATGAATGTTGAATAAAGAATGTAAAAGTTCTGTTCGTTATTTGTAATTTACCATTCGATATTTATCATTTACCTTAAACCATGTTAGCCGATCATAAAGGCGAAATCCCTTTTGTTGTATACTTGCTACCCTTTATGCTTGGGATAGCATTGGTTTTACAATTCAATCTGGCAATTTATCAACAGGTACTTTTAATTTCCTTTTTTATTTTACTGGCGGGTTTTATAGCGCTGAATGTTTTCTACCAGCAAACCGGTTTATACCGTAAACCGTGGGTGGGTGGCATACTTGCCCATTTACTGATATTGGTTGCGGGAATATTATGCACCATTAATTACGATAGCCGCAATCAAACCGCCTATTTTACCAAATTCGCCGCCAAACACCTGCTGGTTAAGGTAAACAGCGAACCGCAGTTTAAAAACAATATGCTGCGCTTTACAGCCAGCGCGATTACGAGTGGCGACAGTACCACGAATAAGCACGAGGCCAGTGGCAACCTTCTTGTTGTAATGCGCGCAGACAGCGCCCATGCCCATGATCTTAGTTATGGTGATGTGCTGCTCGTTCAGGCTAAATATACCCCCGTCGATCCGCCCTTTAACCCGGCCGAATTTAACTATAAGCAATACCTGGCGCACCAGGATATTTATATGCAAACTTTCCTAAACCCGGGTGAAGCGGTAACGGTGATGCACAATGCAGGCAATCCGGTTATTGCTTACTCGCTGCAGTTAAGGCAAAGGCTGGTTGCCCGGTTTAAGCAATATATGCATAGTGCTGAAGCAGTGTCGGTGGCATCAACCCTGATACTGGGTTACAAGGCCGAACTGGATAACGATATTTTGCAGGCGTACTCAAAAACGGGCACCATCCATGTGCTGTCGGTATCGGGGGCGCATGTGGCTATTATTTTTGTAATGATAGGCTGGTTGCTGGGCTTTATGGATAGGTACCGTTACGGCAAGCTGCTGAAAGCGATATTCACCATCGCGCTCATCTGGTATTATTCGCTGCTGACCGGTCTTTCGCCGGCTGTTTGCCGGGCGGCGGTAATGATCAGCTTTATTATTATTGGTAAAACATACAACCGGCGCATCAGTACGCTCAATATTTTAGCAGCATCGGCATTTTTTATTTTGTTGATAGATCCGTTTTTGATTACCGATGTCGGTTTCCAGCTGTCCTATTTGGCGGTGGCAGGGCTTATTGTTTTTCAACCCATCATATATAACTGGCTGGATATTCAAAATAAATGGTTGGATAAGCTGTGGCTGCCGTGTTCGGCATCCATCGCGGCGCAGGCTATTACCTTTCCGCTTAGCGCTTACTATTTTCACCAGTTCCCGCTGTGTTTTTTGCTGAGTAACTTATTCATTCTGCTGCCGTCGCTGGTGATCATGTATGCCGGGATAGCCTGCCTGTTATTCGCGCAGATGGCGATAAGCGTATTGGCCCAATTTAGCGGGTGGGTGTTGGAGAAAAGCATTTTGCTGATGGATAGGGGCCTGCAAATAATAGAGCGGGCGTCTTATGCTTCTATCGGTAAAATATGGTTAACCAGGGGCGAGTACATAGTGCTTTTTGTATTGCTGATACTGGTGTTTTGCCTGTTGTATTATAAAAAACCGGCCTTGCTGAAGGCTATATTCGCCGGCGCGCTTATCTTATCCGTTAGCTTAGGTTTCAAGCGGATAAATGGTACACGTACCAATAGTATCACTTTCTTCAGCCTGAAAAAGCAACCGGCTATTTTATTTAAACAGGGGAGTAGGGCCGTATTGCTGACCGATTTGAGTGACACCGATAAAACGTATCGCTATTCTATACAACCTTGTTTAGATAGCAACCGGGTAAAACAGTTAAGCATTGTTGGGTTTAAAAAAGATACCGCTACTGCTTTTTTCAGGAAGCAGGGGCAACTGGTCAGGTTTTTAGACTGGGATATACTGGTTATCGGCAGGGCATCGCAACTAAAGCCACGGTACGCGCCGGTTAAAATAAATTACCTGTTTGTTACGGGCGACCCTAAAGTACCGGGCGCGGTTATAGATACGGCCTTTACTTTCAATACATTAATTTTAGCCGCAGATAACAGCGACCGCTTTTTAGCTGCTTTTAAACCTACGGTTAAAAATAATGTCGAAAAAATGTACGTATTGAAGCGTAACAAATCGCTCATTTTGCTATCCAATTAAACAAACACGCTAAAGATTATTAATATATTTGTTACATAACGTGTTTCAATCATCAAAAAACTATATGAAATTTAAACTATTTACCGTTGCCGCAGGCATGGCTTTACTGGCAACATCATTAACCGCATCGGCCCAAAAAACTTATAAGGAGGGTGTAATTACCTATACCGTAAGCGGCGGCCGTGGCGCAGGCGACGCGAAAACTTATTTCAAAGGCGACTCGAGCGCTACGGTATCGCAAAGCGGGCCGGCAAAAATTACCGTTGTAACCGCCGGTATTGGCGATTACCTGGCCATATTGGTAGATGTGCCTGTTGCTAACATAAAAAAAGCCGCAGTAGCCAGCCCGGCCGAAACCGAGCAGATACAGGCCGCTATCCCCGAGTTAGCTTTTACGCCGACTACCGAGACGAAGGAAATAGCCGGTTTAAAATGTAAAAAAGTAACCGCGAAAGACCCTAAAAGCGGCGCCAGCTTTGACGTTTGGATCACCAGCGATATCAGCGCCCCGGTTAACGGCATGACCCAGCTTTACAGCAAAGTAGGCGGCTTTCCGGTTCAGTTTACCACTTACCAGATGGGCCAGAGCGTAAGTGTAACCTATAAAGCCATCAGCGATGAAAAGGTTCCGGCAGGCAGCTTCGGTATACCTGCCGGCTTCGATAAGATCAGTCTTGCAGATCTGCAGGCATTAGGCGGTAACAAATAAATATCCCAAAAAGGGGTATAAAAAAAGAGCCACTTTAAACAAAGTGGCTCTTTTTTTATCAAGCGTGTTTTTTATGCCAACAAAATAGGTACTTTAGACACAATAAATTATTGGGTAACTCATTCTATTTAAAAAACGATCAATTATAGCCTGTACATAAACCCGAAGGCCGGTAATTTCGTTTACATAATTATTCAATAATTCCGAATTAAATTTAAATGAAGGTATTTTTTAAGAACCTTAATTCGTTACGTTTTATAGCTGCTTCACTGGTAATTATTCACCATACTGAACAGTATAAGTGGTTTAACGGCCTTCATCATTATTTTAATAATCCCATAATTATACTCTTCGGTAAATTAGGTGTCGATATATTTTTTGTGCTCAGCGGTTTCCTCATTACCTCGTTATTGGTGATAGAAAAGGAACGCTTTGGACGTATCGCCATCCGGAAGTTTTATATCAGGCGTATATTGCGCATCTGGCCGTTGTACTTTCTTGTTGCGGCGCTCGCCTTCCTGGTGTGGCCACACATACCCGCGCTGCATATCTCGCAAATGCCCAACCCGTACGATCATTTATGGGAGAACGCGCTGCTGATACTCTTCTTTTTACCTAATATACAGTATCTGCTGTTCAGGGCCATTCCGTACCAGGCCCAATCGTGGTCGATAGGGGTAGAGGAACAGTTTTACCTGGTTTGGCCTTTCTTAATGAACTGGTCGAAAACCAGGCTGCAATTTAAGCGCATAGTTATCATCCTGCTGGCCGCGTATGTCATCATCAAACTGGCCTTTTACTTCATTCCGCTGATTACGGGACGGTTTAAAATGCTGGATGACCTTGATTTTTACCTGTCGGATATCTTCCAGATAGATTGTATGATGATCGGTTCGTTATTCGGCCTGTTGAATTTTGAAAATAAAGCCAGGCAGCTTTTAACCGGCACCTTTGTACAGGTGGCAGCCTACCTGCTGGCTATCGGCTTTTTGTCCTTTGGTTTAAATTTCGGCTACTTTTATTGGGAAATATATGGGGTGCTGTTTGGCATTATTATTTTTAACCTGGTAAATACCGATACCAGCATCATCAGCCTTGAATTTAAATGGATGGATTACCTGGGCAAAATATCGTACAGTATGTACATGCTGCACGTGCTGGTAGTTAATATCGTCATCCGCTTTATATCGCACAATTCATTTATTATTTACCCGCTGGTGTTCCTGTTCACCATCATCATTTCCATTGCTTCGTACGAATTGTTCGAGAAACGCTTCCTGAAATACAAATCGGGTTTTGCCAAGGTACAAAGCGGCTCGGATCCGAAGGTGGGGATGTAAGCCCATGGATATGAAATTTCGATTGGGTATTGCCACCTTGTTTATTTTAGTGTTTTGGTTATTTGGGAAGCCATTTATTGAGAATGCCTTACTAAGGAATAACGGAGTGTGTATGAAAGCGGTATTGATAAATAAAACCATCAGGGTTAAATATCATGCCCCCGAATTGGTATATCGTTTTTTTAGATCTGGTAAATATTATGAAGGTAATTCGTTAGTGGAGGTTGAAAATAAAAATAGCGATAGCATTTGTATCGTCTACCTGAAAGATCATCCCTCGATAAATCGTCCTGTTAAATATTTCAATCAGTGTAATTGTTCCTGTAATTGATGGTTTTGGAGGCGTTGCCTGCGCCCGGGTTATCCGCTACTATTCATAACGCGAGAATTACTGACTTCTTAAACAAGTTCGAGAGGCTTTTAAAGAAAAGAAAATATGTTACCCATTAGAGGAAAAGCTCACATTTTGTACAAACCCCGCCTTGTATCATATCTTCCATGCCACATCCGGCGCATAGATAGAAGTTTGTAAATTGAAAATGGTAAAAAGCAAAACGCCAAAAGCAGGATATTTTTGGTGTTTTAGATCCGGGTTGCGCTTTGTTAAACCTGAAAAATATACTTTGATTTTACGCCTGCCCTAACTCCTCACCCAAACCATTTATCCAGCTATTAAACAAAACCGTCTCAATCTTAACAGCAACTGCCGCGTGCTTTTCCCACTCGGGCGAGAACTGCTGCAACTGGTTGATCATTTCTTCCAGGTGGCCCTCTTCTTCCAGGATGATGGATTTTACGTTCACTTTGCTTTTAACCGCATCCAGCACATCCTGGTAAACCGGGTAAAGTTCATCGGCGCGCACTTCAATAGCGTAAGTAACCAGCAGGTAGGCGGCAAAACGCAGTTCGGCGCCGCTAATGTTTAGTTCGCTTTTCAGGTAGCGGCAAACCTGCACATCAAGCTGGTTTAAATAGTATTTGCTGTAGGCCGGTGCCAGCAGGTATTGGCCGGCATAAGTAGGGCAGCTGCTTCCCGGGAATTTCTCTATCTGCTTTTTTAAATAAAAGGCGTGGCGATGCTCTTCGGCGGCGTGCTTAAGGATAATATAGGTAACCGTTTGCGGGTCTTCGCTGGCCGATATTTTGCGCGCTCCGGTATTCTCCATCAGCGAAAGCGTGTTCAGCCAACGGGCGTGCAGGGTATCGTTATTAACAATGGTATTTAAAAGAGATGACAGTTGCATACTCATATTTTTTAGTCCGGAAAGTCCGCATAAGTCGGAAAGTCCGGAAGATTTTTTTAGTCCGGAAGTCCGCATAAATCGGAAAGTCCGGAAGATAATATTTAGTTTATTTACAAGATAGCTTCTTTCAGACTTTCCGGCTTACGCGGACTTTCCGACTTCCTCCAGCGCCTGTTCAATTTTGCGGTAAATATAATCCAGCTGGGCATCAGTAATGCAATACGGAGGTAAAATATAGATCACGTTACCCAGCGGGCGCAGAATAATACCCGCATCAAGAAAGTAGCTATACAGCCTGTCGCGCAGCGCACTGAAGTAACTGGTATCCTCGCCGGTTTCCCATTCCATAGCCAGTATGGTGCCGGTTTGGCGGATGGTTTTAATTTTAGGATGGTCTTGTATCCTGCCTGCAAATGCCTGGTGGGCATTAACTATACGCTGGATATTGGCATCGGTATCGGGCGCTAAAAACAGATCTAAACTGGCTAAGGAGGCTGCGCAAGCTACCGGGTTAGCCGTGTAAGAGTGCCCGTGGAAGAGCGTTTTCCGCTTATCATCCGAAAGGAACGCATCGTAGATCTGTTGTGTACAGGTAGTTAAACCAAAAGCCATGGTGCCGCCCGTTAACCCTTTAGAGAAGCACATAATATCCGGCTGTTCCTGCACATGGTTGCAGGCAAAACGCTTGCCGGTGCGGCCAAAGCCGGTAAATACCTCATCGGCAATGGTAAGGATATGCTCGGCACGGCAATGGGCCATCAGTTCGTTCAACAGCGCGGCATCGTACATGATCATCCCCGCCGAACCCTGCACCAGCGGCTCAAAAATAAAGCAGGCCAACTCCGATCGCAGGTAGGAGATCCGCGATTTAAGCTGTTTCATGTTTTCGGCAGTCGGCAGGTCGATAAATTCCACCTCGAACAGCAAGTTATCAAAGGCCGCTGTAAAGGCGCTGCGCCCGCTTACGGCCATCGCACCAAAAGTATCACCGTGATAAGCATTTTTAAAAGCAAGCACCTTGGTACGTTTAATACCCAGGTTATGCCAGTACTGCAGGCACATTTTTATAGCTACCTCTACCGCTGTCGATCCATTGTCCGAGTAAAAAGCTTTAGCCTGGTTATCGGGTAATATAGCCAGCAGGCGCTCGGCCAGCTCAATGGCGGGTTTGTGAGTAAAGCCGGCGAAGATGACGTGCTCCAGTTGCAGCAATTGTTCGGCTACTTTTTGGGCAATGTATTTATTGGCATGTCCGTGTATATTTACCCACCACGATGATACCGCGTCGATATACTCCTTACCATTCTCATCAATCAGCAGCGCGCCATCACCTTTTACTATGGGGATAGGGGGCAGGGCGGTTTGCATCTGTGTGTAGGGGTGCCATATGGCTTTCAGATCGCGTTCGGTAAGTGTCATATCACCCCTCCTAAATCTTCCCCGAAGCGGAGGGCTTGTTTTAAAGATCCATTCTCCATTTTAAATATAAAATTAAAGCCCCTCTCCCTCGGGGAGGGGTTGGGGAGGGGTTGTTAATAGTTTCACCACATGCTTATCTGTCGGAAAAGTAACATCGTCTTCGGTCAGGTTGCTTATTTTAACCCAGCGGAAAGACTGCATCACATCGCTTAATTCATCAAAATCGTAAGGGATGATCTTGAAAGACAGATCAAGCGGCGCAATGTTCTTCACTAAGTAATAAACGCTGATGATCTGCGAATCGTTAAAGGCCGATTTTACAAAAAAATCGGTGGTGTAAAAGTGCCTTTCAATTGCTATTTCCGCAAAGCATTCCTCCATAAACTCACGTTTCAGCGCATCGGTCAGCCCCTCGCCATATTCTACGCCGCCGCCGGGGAATTTAATGAACTGATACCCATATTCCTGCTCATCGCTTAACAATATCTCGTTGTTATCGTTAATCAGCAGGCCATAAACACGTACGTTAAAGTTATACATCACTCAAAATGTTTTTTGTTGCGGGTAAGGTTTACCATGGTCCACGGAATATCGATCCGTTTTTCTTCCGACCGGATGGGGCAATTCGGCATGCTGCAATAGTGGCAACAATTGGGCAGGCAGGGGTCGGTATGGATAAACAACTCGGTTTTGATATTTCCCTCGGTGTTAATTAATTGATCTACCATGCCCACCTCTTCATGCACCTTTATCAGGTCGAAGTAGTTGGGCAAGGTCAGGTGGCAGTCGATATGCAGTTCGGCACCATACTTTTGTGCGCGCAGGTTATGGATGTCGATCCACTCGGGTTTGCGCTTGTCGTTTAGTATGCCGATCACATTATTCACCAGGTCAAAATCAGCTTCATCCATTAACCCGCCAACCGAGCGGCGTATCAGTTTATAACCGCTAAACGCGATATACAACCCAACTGCAATAGAAAGCACGCTATCCAGCCAAAGCAATTTGGTGAAATGTATCAATAGCAGGCCAACAACCAGGCCGGCGCTGGTTACCATATCGGCCAGCAGGTGCTTGCCATCGGCCTCCAAAGTGATAGAGCGTTGCGCTTTCCCCTGGTTGATCATATAATAACCCAAACCGCCATTGATAGCGCCGGTAATGCCGATAATAATGGCACCAGTGATCAGTTGGTGAATTTCGGCAGGGTAAAACAGGCTGTAAACCGATTTAACAAGGATGCCCAAACCGGCTACCGATATCAGCGTCCCCTCTATAAACACCGAGAAAAATTCCACCTTGCCGTGGCCGTAAGGGTGGTTAATATCCTTAGGCTGCGATGTTAGGTAGATGCTGTAAAATGCAAAGGCGCTGGCAATTACGTTCACAATGCTTTCGGCAGCGTCGGTAAGTACAAAGTTTGAGTAGGTGATAAAGTAAGCCAAAAACTTAGCTGTCATCAGTACCACGCTAACAATAAGGGCCGTGAGGATGATGTTTTTTTTGTTGTTCAAAAGCGATGCAGATATGCCGCAAAGTTAAAAATAATGTCTGAACCGTTGATTTAAATGATAGATATGATTTCGCCGTATGGCTTTGTGCTTACGTTTTATACTATAAAGAATGACTCAATGGTGCGAAGCATAATGACAGCGCAGCGGAATGACGAATGACATTGCCCGTCTACTTAATAACATGCCATACGGGGTTAGAAATCACGATATGTTTTTAACTATTGAACATGGACTAAATAAATATCTCCCCCTTTAAATACGTAACCGCCTTGCCGCTCATTAAAACCCTGTCGCCCTTTAACTCGCACCACAATTCGCCTTTGCGGGCCGATTGCTGGTAGGCATGCAATTCATTCTTGCCTAATTTGTCCGCCCAGTAGGGGATCAGGTTGCAATGCGCCGAGCCGGTAACCGGGTCTTCGGGAATGCCTGCAGACGGCGCGAAAAAGCGCGAAACAAAATCAACCTCTTTACCCGGCGATGTGATGATGATGCCTACCACATCAAATTTGCCTAAAGCGGCAAAGTCGGGCTTGCAGTTCAGGATGTCATCCTCATTATCATAAACCAGCATAAAATCGCGCGAGCGTAAAAACTCCTTTGGCTCGGGCATGCCCAGTGCTTCGGTCAGCCCCGCTGGAATCTCGGCCACCTGCGGAGGTCGCGAGGGGAAATCGAGCGTATACTTATCGCCGTTGCGGGTAACAATAAGCACGCCGGCCTTCATGGTCTCAAAGTGAATGGTATCATCGCTATAACCCAATTGGGTAAAAAGGATATGCGCGGTAGCCAGGGTAGCGTGGCCGCACAGGTCTATCTCGTATTCGGGCGTGAACCAGCGCAGCAGGTAGCCTTTATCGGTCTTTACAAAAAAGGCGGTCTCGGCCAGGTTGTTTTCAAGCGCTATCTTTTGCATGGTGGCATCAGGCAGCCATTCAGCCAGCGGACAAACGGCAGCCGGGTTGCCGCCAAACAGGGTATCGGTAAAGGCATCAGCCTGGTAAATAGGGATGTTCATAAGGCTAAGATAGGAATAGTCGGGGAAGTCCGGAAGTCGGAAAAGACCGAAAGGCAGATGTTTGTCCCTATTCGATATGAAAAAACAGGTATAGCAGCGGTTCGGCCAAGATGCTTGTTAAGATAAGGTTAGGTAAACATAATCTGTTTAATACTGCCTGTTATATATTACTTTACTGCTACAAAAAATCGCTAACAATTTGTAAATATTACCGTTCTAATTTTACATTTTTGCACAAATTTTTTAATAGATGCAGAGTTACCAGGAATTTCTTGATCTGAGCGTTGGCTTTCCGCAGGACGGCTTCGAGATCATTGAAGATGAATTATACTTCCACGACCTGAATTTGATGGAGATGATAGAAACGTACGGCACGCCGTTACGCTTTACCTATCTGCCTATCATTTCTAAAAAGATACAGCAGGCTAAATTGCTGTTTCAGCAGGCTATTATTAAAAACAATTATCGCGGTACCTATAAATATTGTTATTGCACCAAAAGTTCGCACTTTAAGCATATTGTAGAAGAGGCGCTGAAGAATGAGATCCACCTGGAAACATCGTCGGCCTTTGATATGCCGATGATTGATGCCCTGGAGAAAAAAGGCGCGCTGAGCAAGGACATGACCGTGATCTGCAACGGCTTTAAAACCTATCAGTATAAAACCTACATTATCGATATGCTACACGACGGGTTCAAGAACATCATCCCCGTGCTGGATAATAAAGAGGAATTTAACCTGTACGATGATGAGATTGAAATGGATACCCCATGTAATCTCGGTATCCGTATCGCGGCCGAAGAGCAGCCAGACTCGCAATTTTACACCTCGCGCCTGGGGATAAGAATGGAGGATGTGATCGATTTTTATCATAACAAGATAGAGGATAACCCTAACTTCCAGGTAAAATTGCTGCATTTCTTTATCAACTCGGGCATCAGCGATACGCCATACTACTGGAATGAGCTGGAGAAATACGTAACGCTTTACTGCAAGTTTAAAAAGGTAAACCCGCACCTGGATACGCTGGATATTGGCGGCGGTATGCCGTTTAAAGATTCGCTGGTGTTTGATTTTGATTACGAGTACATGATCAATGAGATCGTGAGCCGTATTAAAGAGATCTGCGCCGAACACGATACCATGGAACCGGATATTATTACCGAATTTGGTAAATATACCGTGGCCGAAGCATCGGGCATATTGTACAAAGTATTAGGCCGTAAACAACAAAACGACCGCGAACGCTGGTTGATGCTGGATGGATCATTCATTACTAATCTGCCGGATGTTTGGGCATTGAACCAAAAATACATCCTGCTACCCGTTAACAATTGGGATAGCGAATACGAGCGTGTGAACCTTGGCGGCATTACCTGCGATGGACAAGACTATTACAATCAGGAAGCGCACATGAACAGCGTGTTTATGCCAAAAACCCGTAAGGTGCAATACCTGGGCTTTTTCAATACCGGCGCTTACCAGGAAGTGCTGAGCGGCTACGGTGGTATTCACCATTGCCTGCTGCCATCGCCTAAGCACGTGATCATTCGCCGCAACCGCGATGAGACGTTTAACTTCGAGGTGTTTGGCGAAGAGCAGAACAGTAAACAGGTATTGAAGATTTTGGGTTACACTACCTAAAGGCTAAAGCTTAAAGGTAAAAGGATAAAGGTGCTTCGCTGTTTTTGCTGAAGCACCTTTTTTTATGTTTGCCGCAATACTATGGCAATACTATGGCAATAAAATAGTATAGGTTTACAGGGTTAACATGTTTTTTAAGTCTTTTTTAGTTAAATAGTTGATTATTAGTAATTTAATTACAATTTTAACCTAAATTGTGTTAAATTGTGTTAACCTTTTTGGAATATATAAAAGAGCAAAATGAATGCCATCTAATACTATTTTGCTTATCAAACTAATCTTTAGGTAAGTTGTTAGTTTAGTAAACATACCAAATGAACAGGCACCACATCAGCGTAACTAAGGATGAAAAGACCTACAATTTTGAAGTAGCCGATCTGCCGCATCATGATAGCGGGCATTGTAAGTTCGAGGTATTCAGGGATGATCAACTGGTGGCTGGCTTTGAACCTGATGCGCGGCAGATATTGCACATCTGCAAAAACACCGGCGCTGTAGACGAAGAGATTTTACACCTGCTGGCCGATGAAATAGAACGCTATACCTGGTATGCTGCCGACTAATTACTAAAATCTGATACCAATACAATTTATTTGGCTGATCTGCGTATTTATATGGATCAAACCCAAACAATTGAATCGCCTTACCACGCTTACCTGGCAATATTACCGGCTGCTACTATTTCATAACCTGCTGTTCACCGTTGCCGCTACCACGGTAATGGGCCTGGCTACCCGAAGGCACTTTTTAATACTGGCCTTACTTGGTAAATTGGTAGGGTTTATTTGCGCGGTGGCCCATCACGCTTATATGCACCACAATAGTTTTTACTTTTACCGCAACGCGGGCATTCCTATCAGGCGCATATACATAGGTAGCTTCATTATGGACATGTGCGTTTGCGCCCTATTTCTCATCATTTATGCACTCATTACCCATGCAGCCGCTTAATTTAAAGGTTGATAGCGTGGCCTTGTCGTTCGGCGACAGGTATATCTTAAGGGATGTTTACCTGGATTGTAAACAGGGCGAAATAGTTGGCCTGCTGGGGCGTAACGGTTGCGGTAAATCCTGCCTGTTGAAGATCATCTTCGGTACGCTGACGCCGCAGTATAAATATGTAAGCATTAACGATCAGTACATCCGCCGGGGATTTATAGATACCCGCATTGCCTACCTGCCGCAGCATAATTACCTACCGCGGGGTATGCGGGTAGATCAGTTAGCCAGAACATTGGTAGCCGAAAAGCATTGGGACGAATTTGCCGCATCGCCTGCTTACATTATGCACGGCCAAAAGCAAACCGACAAGCTATCCGGTGGCGAGCTACGCCAACTGGAAATGCTGATGATATTATACAGCAATGCCGATTTTATATTGCTGGATGAACCTTTTACGCATGTATCGCCTGTGCAATCGGATGTGTTTAAGCAACAGTTGCGGAAGGCAGCTAAAACCAAGGGCATCATTGTTACCGATCATCAATACTATAATATTGTTGATGTGAGCGACCGGATCATCCTGATAGATAATGGATATACGCGGCATCTTTCTGATCCGGAAGAATTGGTAAGGTATGGATATCTGAGCAGAATGTGAGTCGGAGGTTTGGCTGAAGCCAATTGCTTGCTTTATCAGGTTCCGTTGGTTAAAACCAACGGCAATGAAAATCGCCGCTGTTTTATCTTCATTGCCGTCCCCTTTATGGGGCGGTTAATTAAACAGAAAGGTGAGGGCTTTAGTCAAAAGGAGTATTATCATTACGTTAATCGCACGCGCATGCTTACGTTAATGTAATCGTAGACGCTTGAGCTGTTGAATAGTTAACCCTTTTTAACAATTCACGCTGTAACGTTTACCTACCTTTGGTTGTCTATACAGTGTAATTAATACATCAACCCCAATGCGCGCACTTTGCCTATACCTGCTACTGATCCCTTTACTGGGGATATGCATCAAGGCAAACGCTATGCGCCATCCGCAGCCCGCACGACATATCGTTTTTAAAACTCAATCCATCGAACCTGACCCCGAACCTTACGGCGATTTTAAAACGCTGATCGTTCCGTTTAAAAAGGTGGGTAACCTGATCGTGGTCGAGGCCCAGGTAGATTCGGTTTACGGCAATTTTATATTGGATACCGGCGCGCCCTGCCTGGTGCTGAATAAAACGTATTTCAGGGATGCCCCCCATATCGAGGATAAGGAGTCGGGTGGCGTTAACGGTGAAGCTGAACGGCCCTTTAAAACAGCCATTAAGCACTTATCTATGTTCGAGTTGAATTACGATAAGCTTTCGGCTGATGTGTGCGATCTGTCGGGCATCGAGAACGGCCGTAACATTAAAGTGCTGGGACTGTTGGGCACACGGCTGTTTACCAAATTTGCCATCACAGTAGATGTGGTGCAAAGCGTGCTCTATATCCACAAGCTTGATGATAAAGGCAACGTGCCTGAAGCCGAACGCATCTTTGGGCAAGCCGACATCAAAACACCTTTTAAGTTTTTAAACGATGTGGTTTACCTGAAAGGTACCGCTAACGATGAGAAAATGTGGTTTGCTTTTGATACCGGCGCTGAAAGTAACCTGATCGACTATAACCGCAACAAAAAACTGGTGCGCACTATGCAGGTGATCAGTCGCGCTAAACTAACCGGTATAGGCGGTGCCCGGTACGATGTAATTACCGCCGAATTTGATAAATTAGTAATAGGCGAGCACGAGTTTCTGAAAAATAAAGCCATCGTAACCGATCTGGACAAAATGGGTTCGGCTTATGGCTATTCGGTTGATGCTATGTTAGGGTACGACTTTTTTTCGAGGGGGATTTTTACCATCAATTTCGTAAAAAAAGAGTTTGAAATGTACATTTACAATCGCGACAAATTAAAATGAGGGGTATAAAGCAACATATCGTCCTGTTTTGGCTGATGCTGTGCGTTATTAACTACGCTACGGCCCAGCAAAAAAACAATTTGTCGCTGGCGAAGGATCACCTGGTGCTGCTTATCGATCTGCGCTCGCCCAAAAGTCAGCTGGATAGTATTTTTAAAGCGGCAGGTATCAGTATGGCCAAAGCCGATATGGTTTTACGGGGCGATTACACAGCTATGAAAAAGGATGGCTGGAATGTGGTTAAATTGCAGGATAACCTTATTCAGTTCGATCTGTCCCTGAAAAATCTGTCGACAAACCTGCCTGCATCACCGCTGCAGATCACCACGCAATTAAATAAAAGCGGCGATGCACGCCCCGGTTATCCTGCCGATGTGCTGTATGGCGTTAATAACTTCTCGCGCGTGAGTGTTCACGAGCTGCCATCAGGCTTAACCCGTTTTTTTGTTCCCGGCAACCTGAATGCACGCAGGGTATTGTTATCGGGTAGTTTTAACGAGTGGAGTACCGGCAAAGGCGTAATGATACGTACCGATAGCGGGTGGATAACGGACCTTAAGCTTGACCCCGGTATTTATGCCTACAAATTCATTATCAATGGCGGCTGGACTGTCGACGTGAATAACCGTATTATGCAGGATGATGGCGTAGGGAATACCAACTCCATCTACTACCGGTATAATTACAAATTTAAGCTGCCTGGCTACGCGTCGGCCAATAGGGTAAGCGTGGCTGGTAATTTTAATAATTGGGCGATCAATCAAATCCCGCTGCGCCGGACCTTTAATGGCTGGGAGGCGCCTTTATACCTGCACGATGGTATTTATGCCTACCGCTTTATGGTGGACGGCGAATGGATAACCGACCCGCAAAACCCGGTTACCAACAAGGATGCCAATGGTGCGGCCAGATCGGTGCTGAGCCTTGGTGAGGTGGTTAACTTTAAGCTGGATGGTTTTAAAAACGCCAGTAAGGTTTGCGTTGCCGGTACATTTAACAATTGGAAACCCGACGATATTTACATGCAGAAAACCGCCACCGGTTGGGCTTTCCCGTATACCCTGGCAGCAGGGAATTACCAGTACAAGTTTATTGTGGATGGCCGCTGGATGACCGACCCGACGAACCCGCATCTGGCTAATCTTGACGGGCAGTCCAATTCTTCCGTATCGGTAAAACCTAATCATACATTTACCCTGAAAGGCTTTAACCGGGCAAAAACGGTGCGCCTGGCCGGCAATTTTAACGATTGGGACGAGGGCGGCTACACCCTTGCCCACACCGGCGACACCTGGACCATCAGCATTCGCCTTAAACCCGGCAAATGCCTCTATAAGTTTATTGTAGACGGGGAGTGGGTGCTGGACAATACCAACAAGCAATGGGAGCAAAACGAATTTAATACCGGGAACTCGGTGGTGTGGATAGAATGAGGATATTGATTATCCGGCTAAACCCGACCAAGCTTGTAGCTTGGTCGCATCTGATTTTAAGCGTCCCGCTTAAATAAATAATTAGCTCAGCTATTTAAGCCACAGGCTTAAATAATTTTATCTTCAACTAACAAGCTTTAAGCAGTTTAAATAGTTGTTTATAAATAAAAAGGTATCCCATAAATAAATCCGATACATACAGCGGTCAAAATAATAGTTTTACCATATTCACCTTTACTCGCTTCAATTTCAATAAGTATACGTTTGGGGTCTTCTGTTTCGGTTTCGACGACTATGGTACCTGCGATGTAATCTCCCAACCGGCGTGGTGTTTCAAGTAACATAAATGTGAGCTCGATAGGTAAAAGTACCATTGTGATATTTCTGACAATGCACCGGATAGGTGTTGCGGCTTCGCCAGTTCTGAAATTTTGCACTTGATATCCTAATATCCGCTTTGGTACACTCTTACCATTATAAAAGTCTTTATTAAGCAATATAGAGAAGCTGACAGCGGCCATAATTATGGGCGCAGATTTTATTTCATGATGAGCTAATGGATCCCCTAAAATGATATTGAGAAGCGCTACAAAGCCGACAAATGGGAAAAGGACTGTTAAAAGGGTATAGCCCCAATAAAAATACTCTGATATACCGCAACGAAAACGATTGGGTAATATCTGTACTGTTGGGCGAAACATGCTTAACGTGAGTTTGTTAAATAAAACAAAAGATATGATCCTGGTCATTTATACTTAAAATATGTCGCTATCGTATTCTTCCTGATCACTGCCCAAGCGGCACCAACCTCACCTCTGCCATCATACATCTCGCGCTTCCCCCGCCATTACGCTCAATGGTAGGTATATCTGCATAAACCAATCGCGAGAACTGCTGCAGGGTATGCACCTGTTGCGGTGATAACGATCGGTAAGCACTGCCCGACATTACCAGCAGGCTTTCACCCTCGGCATTAAAAACCTCCAGCATATTACCGGCAAACTGGTTCATCTGCTCAAAGCTGATATCGAAGATGTTCTTCTGCGTGCTGTAGAATGAAGCTACCACCGTCTCGCGCTCCTTTGGGTCGGTAATACTATCGAGGCAGATCACCACAAAGCGTTCGGCCATGCACATCAGTACGTTAGTATGGTAAATGGCCTGTCCGTGTTGATCAAAAGCGTGAAACAGCACCGGGCTGTAGCCGGTTTGCCTGCAAAAATCGTCAAGCACATCCTTATCGGTGCGCGGCGAAAGGCAGGCATAGGCCAGTTGATTTTCGCGATCTAAAACCATGCTGCCGGTACCTTCTAAAAACTTGTGCTGCTGTTCGTAGCGGCTCAGGTCTATCACATGGCGCACTGCAAACTGGTCTTCCAGTTGGGTAATGATATCTTCACGGCGCTCCAGCCGACGGTTCTCGGCCTGCATGGGGTACAGCAAAATATCACCTGTACTATGGAACGACACCCAGTTGTTAGGGAAGATGGAATCGGGCGTATGCGGCTCGGCAGTATCATCAATAACAATCACGTTAACGCCATTCGCGCGCAGGATGCTCACAAAGTTATCAAACTCCTGCAAGGCTTTATCCTGCACCTGCTGCTGTTCAGCATCGGCTTTTTGGAACGCGTTGCTGCCTGCCGTTTGCGGGTTAAAGCCAAAGCTAACCGGGCGTATCATCAATAGGGTGGTAGGGTAGTTCATGTTTTTAGGTATGATAACAAAGCTACAAGATTGACGGATACTACGAAAACTGTTTGGTCAAACTTTATCACAAACCATTCGTTAAAACAACATACGGGTATCCGAAAAATTACCTAACATTGCCCGTTCTAAAAAAATTACCATGGCTTGCAATATCAATATACCTTTTACACAGCCCGCCGCCGACCTGATCAACAGCCTGCGCACTAAAGTGCAAACGCAGGGCGGCACTTTCAGCGGCGATGAAACTTCGGGTACCATCAGCGTACCATTACTGGGCAGCAAGATAGTGGGTACTTATACCATCAATGGGCAGCAGGTTGATATTGTTATTACTGATAAACCTTTTTTAGTAAGTTGTAACCAGATACAGGGATATTTGACGGGAAGTTTGTAGAAATCGGCTTGTTGTATAAACAGACTTGTTTTCGTAAATTTACTTACTAAATAAAAGATCATGCTAACTTTAGTAAGACCTCAATACATAACCAACGAAAACGGCGAGCGGATATCTGTTGTTTTACCTGTGGATGAATACGAACGTATGATACAGGAATTGGAGGATATGGATGATGTTAAACTTTATGATAAAGTTAAGAACGCGAATGAGTCCTCGATGCCGTTCGATGCTTATTTGAAGCAACGTGCTGCAAAATAATGCCAATCCATCAGATCACCATTTCAAAAACGGCTCAAAAGCAATTGAATAAATTGACGGATAATGTTGCCGTTAAGCTGATAGAAGCTATAGAAGGATTGGCTACCGATCCACGGCCCAATAATTGCAAGAAGTTGAAAGGTCGTGAAGCTTACCGCATCAGGGTAAACGACTATCGCATTATTTACGAGATCTTTGATAAGATACTATTAATAGATGTTGTTGCCCTTGGTCATAGGAGGGATATTTATAATTAATAGGTTAATTATAAGGTATACAAACGCAGAAGGGCGCTCAATTTGAGCGCCCTTCTGCGTTTTATTAAAAAGATACTTACGCTTTCTTATCCACATGTATAGTATGCGTAATGTTCGATCGTTGCTGCAATTCCTTTTGCAGACGCTCATTACCATTCACCTCTTTGTGCAGGTGCGGCGCGATAACCAGCGATACGATCGACATCAGTTTGATCAGGATATTCATAGATGGGCCTGAAGTATCTTTGAAGGGATCGCCTACGGTATCACCGGTAACCGATGCTTTGTGCGGCTCTGATTTTTTGTAGTAGATCTCGCCGTTAATCTCCACGCCTTTTTCAAACGATTTTTTAGCATTATCCCATGCACCACCGGCATTACTTTGGAAGATACCCATCAGTACGCCCGATACGGTAACACCAGCTAATAAGCCGCCCAATACTTCGGGGCCGAAAGCGAAACCGATAATGATCGGGGTGATCAGCGCGATCATGCCCGGGGCAACCATCTCGCGGATCGATGCCTGGGTTGATATCTCCACGCATTTCTCGTACTCAGGTTTTGCCTTGTACTCCATAATGCCCGGGATCTCGCGGAACTGGCGGCGAACTTCGTGTACCATCGACATGGCCGCACGGCCTACGGCCGAGATACACAGGGCCGAGAAGATGAATGGGATCATACCGCCTATGAATAGGCCGGCCAATACGTCGGCTTTATAAATATCGATATGGTCGATACCTGCAACACCTACGAAAGCGGCGAACAGAGCCAGCGAGGTTAAAGCAGCCGAAGCGATAGCGAAACCTTTACCGGTAGCAGCGGTAGTGTTACCTACAGCATCCAGGTTATCGGTACGGTGGCGCACTTCTTCGGGTAGCTGGCTCATTTCGGCTATACCACCGGCGTTATCGGCAATTGGGCCGAACGCGTCGATAGCTAATTGCATAGCGGTGGTCGACATCATACCCGCAGCGGCGATAGATACACCATATAATCCTGCAAAATGGTACGAACCATATATACCGGCTGCCAGTACTAAGATCGGCATCACGGTCGATTCCATCCCGATAGCCAAACCGCCAATAATATTGGTAGCGTGGCCTGTTGATGATTGGTTAATGATGCTCAATACCGGGCGTTTGCCCATAGCGGTATAATATTCGGTAATAATAGACATTAAGGTACCTACCACTAAACCTACCACAATGGAAAGGAATACCCCTGTTTTATCGAATTGTGAAACGCCAAGCTTTACAACATGCGCACTGTCCTCGTCACGCAGCATATGCATGCTTCCGGATGGTAACATCCAGTTCACTACAAAAAATGTAGCAATGGTTGTAAAAATAATAGATGCCCAGTTGCCAATATTTAAAGCTCTTTGCACATTATCAGTCTCGTTTTTAATACGAACAAATGCTGCACCAACAATCGAGAATATTAACCCTAAACCGGCAATCACCATTGGTAATAAAACCGGACCAATGCCTCCAAAATTGTCATGTAAAGAATTACCATCAGCACCCACTAATTCGCGGCCCAGCACCATGGTAGCCAGCATAGTAGCCACGTACGATCCGAACAGATCGGCGCCCATACCGGCAACGTCACCTACGTTATCGCCTACGTTATCGGCAATGGTAGCGGGGTTGCGCACGTCGTCCTCAGGGATACCAGCTTCAACTTTACCTACAAGGTCGGCGCCAACGTCGGCAGCTTTGGTGTAGATACCGCCACCCACACGGGCAAACAGGGCGATAGATTCGGCACCCAGCGAGAAACCGGCCAGTACTTCCAGCGCTTTCTCCATTGCGGGGCCGTTAACGCTGCTACCGGTAACATTCACTACGTACATGGTGTAAAATACGATGAACAGCGAGCCAAGGCCGATGATAGCCAGACCAGCCACGCCCAAACCCATTACAGTACCACCAGTAAATGATACTTTCAACGCCTGCGATAAACTGGTTTTTGCGGCCTGCGTAGTGCGAACGTTAGCTTTGGTAGCGATACGCATGCCCACAAAACCCGCGAAAGCAGAAAGGAAAGCGCCCACGATAAACGATATCGCTATCAGCGGGCTCGAATTTTCTACCGTAGTGCCTGAATAAGCCAGCAATAACGCGGCTATAATTACAAAGTAACTAAGGATCTTCCACTCGGCGCGTAAAAATGCCATCGCGCCATCGGCAATGTACCCGGCCAGTTCGCTCATGTTCTTGTCGCCGGCGTCCTGCTTGCTCACCCACAGCGATTTACTGATCATAAACAGGATACCGATGAGGCCAAATACGGGAATAAGATAAATTAAGTAAGTGTTCAAAAAATCCATAGTTCTCTATTAGGTTTATTATTTTGTTTTTACGTTAAAAAACGAAAGGACGTAAAAATAGTGCTTAATGCCTAATTACCAAACTTATTTTGTTAATAATGAAAGACTATATGGAATATATGAAAGAATATATTGAATATACAGGAAACACCCTCTTTACGGGGTTTTAGAAGCTGATTGGGAATAATCTCAGACCGTAAAAAGTGGTGTTAATAAATGCCTTTTACCCCGTATGTAACGGAATTAATAAATAACGGAAATAAAATATCTGATCTTTTTTAATAGTTTAGGGCTTTAAACCTTTCATTAAACCTTTTATTGCAGATGCAGGAAAACTCGGATAAACCAAAACTGAAACACGCGCTGGGCCTATTGGATGGTACCATGCTGGTAGCCGGATCTATGATAGGCTCGGGTATTTTTATTGTTAGTGCCGATATTGTGCGCAACGTAGGCTCGTCGGGCTGGCTGATACTGGTATGGCTCATCACCGGTTTTATGACTTTGACCGCCGCCGTAAGTTATGGCGAGTTAAGCGGCATGTTCCCCAAAGCCGGCGGTCAGTATATTTATCTGAAGGAATCATATAACAAACTCATTGCCTTTTTATATGGCTGGAGTTTCTTCGCTGTAATACAAACCGGCACTATTGCTGCCGTTGGCGTGGCTTTCTCTAAGTTTTTGGCTTACCTTTATCCGCCTGTAAGCGAAGATCATATCCTGTACCAGTTTACCTGGGGTGCAAAAGCCGATGGCACGCCGCATGTATTCGCGCTGAACGCCGCCCAACTGGTATCGATATTGCTGATAGTTCTGCTCACTTTTATCAATACCCGTGGTGTAAAAAGCGGCAAGATCATCCAAACTACCTTTACACTTACCAAACTGTTGAGTTTATTCGGACTGATCGTATTTGGTTTTATTATGCGCAACCCCGAGGTTTGGCACGCCAACTGGACCAATGCCTGGAGTTTGCACAACTTGGCTAAAGATGGCACTATCACCACCTTAACAACTGGTGCCGCGCTGGGCGCTATAGCTGCCTCGATGGTAGGCTCTATCTTCAGCAGCGATGCCTGGAACAGCGTAACCTTTATAGCCGGCGAGATGAAGAACCCGAAACGCAATATCGGCCTGAGTTTATTTTTGGGTACACTGATCGTTACGGTGATCTATGTATCGGCCAATATCATGTATACCGGCGTATTGCCCCTGCACGATATCGTTAACGCCGAAAAGGACCGTGTGGCGGTATCGGCATCGACGGTGATATTCGGAAACATCGGTACCATGGTGATCGCCGTAATGATCATGATATCTACCTTCGGCTGTAACAACGGATTGATCCTGGCAGGGGCACGTGTATACTATACCATGGCTAAGGATGGTTTGTTCTTTAAAAAAGCCGGTACATTGAACAATGCCGCAGTGCCTTCATTCGGTTTGTGGATACAGTGCGCGGTAGCCGCTGTGCTTTGCCTGAGCGGCACCTATGGCGATCTGCTGGATATGATATCGCTGGTGGTGGTGATCTTCTACGTGCTGACCATTATCGGGATCTTCATCCTGCGTAAAGAGCGCCCCAATGCCGAGCGCCCATATAAAGCTTTCGGTTACCCGTTCCTGCCGGCTATTTATGTGCTGATGGGGATTTCTTTCTGTATTTTATTACTGATCTACAAACCACAATACTCGTGGGGTGGTTTATATATAGTTTTAGCGGGTATCCCAATTTATTACCTGGCTAAGCGTTATATCAAAAATGAGGAAATTAGTACTGATAATTAATATACTGTTCGTAGCCGGCATAGCCAGCGCGCAGGACCTGCCGCTTAAACTACGTACAGCTTTTAACCGCCTGCAACAGGATAGTCAGTGCCGCTACGCGTCGGTATCATTAACTGTGATGGATGCTAAGACGGGCGATGTAGTGTTCGCTGCTAACCCCGATATGGGCCTGGCTACGGCATCTACCCTGAAAACGGTAACATCTGCTACTGCTTTTTATTTGCTGGGGAAAGATTTTCAATACCAAACCCAGGTAGGCTACAGCGGTAGCATTGCTGCCGATGGTACCCTGAACGGCGATATCATCATTAAAGGCAGCGGCGACCCTACCCTGGGCAGCTGGCGCTGGGAAAACACCAAAGAACGTGTAGTACTTGCTGCAATAGTATCGTCTATACAAAAAGCGGGAATTAAAAAAATCGCCGGCCGTATCATTGGCGACGAATCGGTTTTTGGTACGCAAAGTATTCCCGAAGGATGGATCTGGCAAGATGTGGGCAATTACTATGGCACGGGTACATCGGGCTTAGTTTGGCGAGAGAATCAGTTTGATATCAAACTAAAGACAGGTTCTGTTGGTAGCCTTATAGGTATAGGCAACACTGTACCCGCCATGCCTTATTACCAGTTTAAAAGCGAATTACTGAACGCCCCGGCTGGTACCGGCGATAAGGCCTACGCCTTTTTACCCCTTGGTAATCAAATATTTTACCTGCGCGGTACTTACGCTGCCGATCAGTCTAAAAAAAGTATCTCGGCAGCTTTGCCCGATCCCGCTTTTGATGCAGCCTTTCGCCTGGCTGATACTTTAAGGCGTTTAGGGTTTATTACCGGTGGGCCAGCCTCGGCAGCATCATTAGTAGCCACAGGTCAACTAATGCCTGCTATGCGAACCACATTAACAAGCATCGCATCGCCACAGTTAAGTAAGATCATCTATTGGCTCAACCAAAAAAGCATCAATCTGTATGCCGAACAACTATTGAAAACATTGGCCTGGAAGGCAGGTCAACCGGTATCGACCATGAACGGCGTAAAAGTATTGCAGGACTTTTGGAAAGCCCGCGGTATTGACCCCGACGCGCTGAACATTGTTGACGGCAGCGGCCTATCGCCCGGCGACAGAGTGACCACCAAAACCCTGGCCCAGGTATTGAAAACAGTAAAGCCAGAAGCCTGGTTCCCTGATTATTACGAAAGCTTGCCCACCTACAATGGCATGAAAATGAAGAGCGGGACCATTAACAATGGCCTTTCATATGCCGGCTATCAAACAAAAAATGGCCGCGAGTATTGCTTTGCAATCATCGTGAACAACTATGGCGGATCGACCAGCGCCATGCGGCAGAAACTGTTCAGGACATTGGATGAATTGAAGTGATCTATTGACGGTAGAGACACGATACTTCGTGTCTCTTTATATTTGATATATTTGGTTATAATACACGAAGTATCGTGTCTCTACAGTTAGTTAAATATGAAAAAACTTCATACTTTGTTGCTTTTAGGGGCTGTTGCCTTAACAGCCTGCCAAAACAAACCAACATCCCCCGGCGAAAACGTAAAAGCTATCACTATTAAATACACCGAATTGGGCCGCAAAACCCTGTTCAAGATCACCTGCGATAATTTTGAGACCAACTTCCCAAAGCCGCTGGTGATGAATGTAATGAGCAAGCCTGCTATGGATAGTTTAATGGCTGTATTAAGCGACATGAAGCGCATGGATGACGAAGAACCCGATGTGCGTGCCAAAATATTTATCACTAACAAGGATAATAAAACCGATACGGTTTGCGTGGGGATTACCACGCTAAAATATCAGCACAGTACTTACGAAACGCCGCAAAAGTTGCTGATGATGATACAGCAGTGAAACAATTACTGATCCTCATAAACTCGGGCACTCATATCCATAACGCTCATTTGCGGATCGAGTTTATTGTAGATAACTTTATATACACCGCCCGGCACCTTAGGTTCAATGCCTAAACGCAGTGATACATCTGTATTAATATAACGACGGCCAGCCACCTCAAAGGTATATTCAATAAGCGGTGCCGATTTAGTCTGTTTAATAAACCTGGTAGTTATTCCGTTAGTAACCATCGCGTTTTTTTTAAAGATTTGGTCCTGCATGATTTCCCTAACCGAATTATATATTATCGCTCCGCCTAAGGCTATACAAAACGTAATTGCAATGGCAAATCGCTTTTTTTGCTTCGAATTAACGGGAGGCCAATCATACTGGGCTTTTCTATAGAACCACGGTCCAAAAATGATGATCATTACAGCTGCAACAATCGGCCATTCCATACCGGTTTCCCTGTCAATAAAAACTGGAGCGATGTCGTACATTCTGCATTAAATTATTCCATACAAAGCCTCACCTTTAACACCCAATGCATCAACCCGTTTCTCCACCTGCGGGTCTTTAATTAACTCCGGCGCGTGATGTGGTTTAATGCGCGCATCTATAATGAGCGGGCCCTGGCAGCCCCAGTGCTTATGTTCGACAAAGCTGTTAATACCATGGATATCGTGCGATGGGTTGCTGCGGGTAAAGGTTACCCAAACCAGGTTGTTGATGTTTTCCGCGGTAAACACAGCATCATCGCATAAAACCATCAGTGGTACGCCAATCATAGTGATATTCTTCAGCGCGTTATTCAGGATCTCGATCTGTTGCTCCGTTTCCTGCTCGCTGATATATTTAGGGGCCTGTACCGCCAATACGCCCGGCATAGCCATTTTGTAGCCTGAAAAAACATTAGGCAACTCAAAACCCGGCGGCATCTCCTGCCATAACTTACGCTTCACTTCACCTGCTACTGCCACCGCCACCTTACTCCCCGAATTCAGCCCGCTACCGCTGTAATCAAGCGTATCGATAGTGGTACGGGTATGGAAATGCAGATCGCGGGTAAGGTCTACGCGCTGAAGAATATGCCTCAGAAAGCCTTCGATATCGTTCACATTAAGTGCCGGGTTATCTTCCTGCGCGGCGATGAACAGGTATTTGGCCAGGCTCAACTGGTTCTTGCCAAAAATGTGGTTGGCAATGGTGAGTATCTCCTGTGGCTTGCGTTCGTTTAAATAAGGGGTATAGCGTTCGCTGCCAATGGCAAATAGCAAAGGGTGTACCCCAGCGGCATCAACCGCGTTTACGGCATGCAGGCCGGGTATCTCCTGCGGTAAAGCCGAACCGGTGATCTCGTGTATCAGCGCACCAAAGCTGGTATCTTCCTGCGGTGGGCGGCCAACCACGGTGAACGACCATATCGCGTTCTTTTTATGATATACATTATGCACCTTCATCAATGGGAAGGGATGTGTTAAACTGTAATAACCAAGGTGATCACCAAAAGGCCCCTCGGGTTTATTTTCGTGCGGCATTACCGTCCCGGTGATCACAAAATCGGCATCGGCAGAAATACAGAAGCCCTCCGCATCGTAAAAGTAGCGGAAGCGACGATTACCCAGCGCTCCGGCAAAGGTCAGTTCAGATAAACCCTCGGGCAGCGGCATTACGGCAGCTACCGGGTGCGATGGCGGCCCGCCTACAAAAATGCTCACCTTTAGCGGCTGCCCTTTGACGTTTGCTTTGGTTTGATGCACACCTATGCCCCGGTGCAGTTGGTAATGCAAACCAACTTCCTGATTTAAAATATAATCGTTACCAGCCAATTGAATGCGGTACATGCCCAAATTAGCGTTCATTACGCCGGGCTTATCAGCATCTTCGGTATACACCTGCGGCATAGTGACGAACGGGCCGCCATCCATCGGCCAGTTGACGATCTGTGGCAACTCGCTGATCTGTGTTTTACCGTAGCTGATGGACGCGCCCTTGCCAACCTTCATGGGCAGGGCCGACAAGGCGGTCAACGCCGTATCCATATACCTGAACGGATGCTTGATGGCTTGCATCGGATCGGTTTTGATATCCACCAGAGTTTTTACCTTGTCCAGCGTATCGCGAAAGATAAACTTCGACCTGTCCAGCGTACCGAACAGGTTGGACACCGCCGGGAACTTACTGCCCTTTACATTCTCGAACAGGATAGCAGGCCCCTCGTGCTCAAACACGCGCAGGTGTATGGCAGCCATCTCTAAATAAGGGTCAACCTGTTGTTTAATGCGGACGAGGTGCCCGTTCTTCTCAAGGTCGGTAATGCAGGATTGTAAGCTGGAGTAACCCATTTGGTAAAACGTATCTGCCAAAATTAGTTAAAAAAACACAGCAAGTTTCGGGTTTTATGGGCTTTACCCACGCTATACTTTTGTTTTATAAATTTACAAAGCACATGGAAACGCAACAAACCATTAACTACCAGCGCATAGCCGAGGCTATCACTTATCTGAAGGATAATTTTAAGACCCAGCCCAATTTAGATGAGGTGGCCGAAAAAGTACACATCAGCCCCTTTCATTTTCAACGGATGTTTAGTGATTGGGCGGGTATCAGTCCCAAAAAGTTTTTGCAATACCTCAGCATCGATCACGCCAAAAACATGCTGAAGCAGAACCAGGCCACCTTGGCCGATACTGCATTCGAGACCGGTCTATCCGGCACCGGCCGCCTGCACGATCTGTTTATGAACATCGAGGGCATGACCCCGGCCGAGTATAAGAACGGCGGCCAATCGCTGTACATTAACTACAGCTTCGCCGAAACACCGTTCGGGCAGATATTGATCGCATCGACCCCGAAAGGCATTTGCTATATGGCCTTCGCCGATGAGCAGGACGAAGCCTTTGAACTATTATCTGAGCAATTCCCCAACGCGGGTTACAGCCAGGTGGTGGACACTATCCAGCAAAATGCCCTCTATATTTTTACGCAGGACTGGAGCAAACTGAACCAGGTTAAGCTGCACCTGAAGGGCACTGCATTCCAGTTAAAGGTTTGGGAAGCCTTGTTAAGGATACCAATGGGCGGATTAACCGACTATGGCAGCATCGCCCAAAGCATCCATTCGCCAAACGCATCAAGGGCAGTGGGCAGCGCGGTGGGCAGCAACCCCGTAGCCTTCCTGATCCCCTGTCATCGAGTGATCCGCTCGACCGGTGATTTTGGGCAGTACCATTGGGGAACTACCCGTAAAACGGCGATGATAGGCTGGGAGGCGGCACGGGTAGGTTATTGAGTCATTACGCTATGCTGTCATTACATCACTACCCCGTCATAGCGAGCGTAGCGTGGCTATCCCCATAACCAGGTCTGCTTTGTATGTCGGGGATAGCTACGTCGCTAAGCTTCTCGCTATGACGTGGCTAAAAGCATCGCAATTATCAACAAATGTGTGGTAAAATACGACTCCCACCCTTTAAGGGGGATTGTATAAATCGATGCCGTTTTGCTACCTTTAGATCAAACTAAAAATCCTAACGATATGACTTTTGACAACGCCATCAGCTGGTTTGAAATACCGGCTACCGACATTGACCGCGCCCAGAAATTTTACGAAGCTATTTTTGAAACCAACCTGATCCCGATGGACATGGAGCAAATGAAGATGCGCATGTTCCCCGTCACGGATATGATGACCCAGGTAGGCGGCTGCATTTGCGACAGCGGCGGCTTCCACACCCCGTCTGAAGATAAAGGCCCGCTGATTTATTTAAATGCCAACCCCGATGTACAAAACGTACTGGATAGGGTAGAAGCCGCCGGCGGCAAGATCATGGTACCTAAAACCGAAATATCGCCTGAGTATGGTTACATGGGTGTTTTCATCGATAGCGAGGGTAACCGTATTGGTTTGCACTCGATACCGCAGATGTAATTTAAGAAAAATAACGCTCGGTCAAGCGTCCACGCTTGACTGTAGTTCCTATAGAAGCGTCTACGCTCCCTTTTTTAAATTAAGCGTAGACGCTTAATTAGGAGTTGCGTCAAGCGTGGACGCTTGACGCGGCGGGTTTCAATAAACGAACAAGGCCAGCTAAAAAACTGGCCTTGTTCGTTTATAAATATGTCTTGATTCCTGATTCTAAAAATCCTGAATCTAACAACTATACCGCGTCACTCAGCGAGCTGAAGGTAAAGTCGCGCACCTTCATTGGCGGGATCATATAGCTGCGGTAACTTTCAACACTGATGGCGCGCTCGGGCTTGCCCAGGGCTTCCACATTGTTCAGCATAATTACCGGGCTTTCGTTAAAACGGAAGTTCTTTACCGGGAATTTGATCTTGCCGTTCTCGATATAGAACGTACCATCGCGGGTAAGGCCCGTTAATAGCAGCGACTGCTGATCCACCATGCGGATATACCACAGGCGCGATACCAGGATGCCGCGTTCGGTACTGGCTATCATTTCTTCAATGCTGCTGTTGCCGCCTTCCATAATGATATTGCTTGGGCCGGGTAGCGGTTTTACGCCCTTTTGCTGCGCCCAGTAGCGCGAATAGCTTAGGTTTTTTAATACACCTTTTTCTATCCAGTAGGTTTTCTCTAATGGCAAACCATCCCCTGTCCAGGTGCCACCGGGTAGGTCGGCGTTGAAAGGGTCTGAATAAATGGTTACCTTCTCGTCCATCAACTGATCACCCAGGCGGGTGCCGCTACCGCCTTTTTTACTTAAAAAGCTGCGGCCTTCTTCGGCGCTGCGGGCATCAAAACGGAACATGTTCTCCAGCATATAAGCACCGGCAGTTGGTTCCAGTATCACGGTGTATTTACCCGGTTCGATAGCTTTGGCCTCTTTAGATGCATTGGCCTTCATGGTAGCTATTTTGGTAGCGCCATAGGTATCCAGTTTCTTAATATCGGTAAAACCACGTGCGGCATAGCCAGATATGGTGCCTGCATCGTTACGGGTGGTAACAGAAAAGGTTACATCTGACGATTTGTTATAAGCAAACAGGCCCTTACTGTTCATCACTGCGCTAAAGCCCGATGAATTTTCAAGGAAACCGGCCTGTACCAGTCCCGCCTCTTTAGTGGCCTTCATGCTTTTGGCTATCAGGTCGGCGCGGGTATCCGGCGTCATGGCGGCGGTATCGGCGTTCCAGGTGATGGATTCCTTAAAGGTAGCCGGGCCTAACAGCGGCATATGCTCGGGGTTCTCAGGGGCAAGTTGTGCCAGTTCTTCAGAACGGCGTACCACTTTTTCCAGTGATGCGTCATCGAACTCATTTATACTGGCCGAACCAGTTTTTTTGCCAAATGTTGAACTTACGAATAAACCTGTAGTGCTGGTTTCAGCAGCGGTTGATACCGCGTTTTGCGCTGTACGAATGTTGCCGCCCATGCGGCCGTTCAAGCCTACTTCACACTCGTCGGCTTTTGAATAACTAAGCACTTTCTTTAATAAAGCCTGTGCTTCTTCTTTTGTATATAGTGCCATATTAATTACCCGATCTTCCTTTTAGTGTTAATAACATTTACCCCGTTAAAACGTGCCGTGGCCGACCCGTGCGATACGGCGCTCACCTGTTGCGGCTGGCCTTTGCCATCGCTAAACGAACCGCCCAAACGGTAGTCGCGCTCATCGCAAACGCCCGCGCACGAACTCCAGAATTCGCGGGTATTGGCCTGGTAAGCCACATCGTTGATCTGGCCAACGATCTTGCCGTTCTTGATCTCGTAGAACAGCTGCCCGCCGAACTGGAAGTTATAGCGCTGCTGATCGATAGAGAACGAACCGTTGTTCACGATGAAGATGCCTTTCTCAACGCCCTTTATCATATCTTCCTGCGATAATGGTTTTTTACCCGGCAACAGCGATACGTTAGGCATGCGCTGAAACTGTACCGAATCCCAGTTATCGGCATAGCAACAACCTTGCGATTGGTTCAATCCAACCATTTTAGCCTGGTCGCGGATGGCCTGCAGATTAACCAGCACGCCGTCTTTAATAATTTCCCATTCGCCGCATTTTACGCCTTCGTCATCATAACCTACCGCGCCTAATGACCCTTTTTGCAGTTTATCGGCATGGATATTCACATGCTCGCTGCCGTATTTAAAGGTTTTTGATTGCAGTTTGTCCAGCGTTACAAAGCTGGTACCGGCAAAGTTGGCTTCGTAGCCCAATACACGGTCAAGCTCGGTCGGGTGCCCAACCGATTCGTGTATAGTTAACCACAGGTGCGATGGATCAAGCACCAGGTCGTACTTACCCGGTTCAACCGATTTGGCCTTTAGCTTTTCGCCTACGTTTCGGGTAGCCTGCTCCATATCTTCCAGCATATCGTAACGCTGTTTGTAACGGGTAACCACACCGGTTACCTTTTCTGAAGCTATCGGGTTAAGGTATTCATAACCCAACCCCATCGGCGAACTCAGCGATGGCTGCGATTGGAATTCGCGCGTGTTAGGATCAATTTTAGTTACCGAAAAATTTGGTGAGATACGGTGGATATCCTGATCGATGTACGAACCATCTGTAGATGCGAAGTATTTTTGCTCGTTGATCATAGATATGCCCGAGTTAACAAAGTTAGCGCCGCCTTTTGTTGCGATGGCGTTAGCCGCCAGCAGCAGTTCAACTTTCTCTTTTATCGGTACTTCAAAAGCGTTCTTTTCTATCGGGGCTTTCCAGCTTACTTCGCCATAGCCTTTTTGCGGGGCCAGTTCAACCGGCTTACCACCAATTTTGGCGTTGGCTTTGGCTACCGCAACGGCGCGGGCAGCTGTTTTGGCCATACCATCGCGGGTAACATCGTTAGTAGCGGCAAAACCCCAGCAACCGTTGGCGATAACACGGATCCCCACACCGAACGATTCGCTGTTGGATACGTTCTGTACACGTTGTTCACGGGTAGCCACAAATTGCGACAAATAACGACCAATGCGTACATCGGCGTAACTGGCGCCGGCGGCTTTAGCGGCGTTCAATGCCACGTCGGCCAGGGCCTTTTTGGCTTTCACGTCGATGCTTTCCAGCGCTTGCTGCGGGTCGATAGACCGCCCAAATGCCGACAGGTTAGGCAGCGCCATAGCACTGGCCCCTAATCCTGATAAATAAATAAAATCTCTGCGTTTCAAGGTTTTTCCTCCTTTTTGTTTGTTTGGTTTTAGTTTAGTTTTTATAACGATATGATCGTTGCCGATCGTTTTAGCTGAAGAACTTGCTTTCGGCCCAAAGGAATGTTGCCGCCACTAAAAATAGGATATAAAAATATATTTTGGGCACGGCGGCATTGGTTTTTTGCCGTATTTGTTTTGTTACGATGCTTTCGACCGGGTTAGCTTTGGCATATTTTGCGGTCAGCATCGTTTTATTGGCCGCGGCCATGGTTTTCCATTCACTATCCTTCCATGCATACCACCAAAAGCTTGAATCATTGTAACCGGTAACCTGCTGCCAGCCATAATTAGCAGGCCAGTAAGTAAACGTTTGTTTGAATAAGATACCGGCATCCCGCGCCGGGTACGCAACCAAACCGTTGATCTTTGCCGCACCAGCAATACTCCCGCTTTCGCTTATCAGTTGCACAGGTTCATTTACACCTGCTATGCCCTGCGCTACCGACCAGTTTTCTGTAGCAGGTACTCTGCGCGCTGCCTTGTCTATCAGTAGCGACCATAAAGCGGTATAGTCCGACTTATTACCCGACAGCATCCAGCTGTAAGTATTATTAATGGTGGTAAAAAGCACTTTCCCCGCCCCGTTAATGGTAATGCCGGATAGCGTATGCCCACGTTCATCGCTAACTAAAGCCTGCATATTATTTTGCGGGGCGATATCAATTGGGTCGATGTTTAGTTTAGCGGTTTTGCCCGCGCCCTGAATAGTTACGGTTGATAAAGCAGCCTGTTTACCAGCCTGGTAATTCAGCGCGAAGCCATCCTGCAGCCAGGTTGTTTTTTTATCGCTGCTATCGGCCCTTACAATTAGCCCCAGGCCTTTTTGCGAAACCTGTTCGTGCAAGGCCGAATTTTCGGACACGCTTAATTTTTTGAACGATGATAGGTCGCCAACTACCACATCGAATTTGCTCAGCAAGGTGGTATTGATATGCGAAAGGTCTGCCTGTTCGGTATTGATAAATTCCTGCCCGGTTTTGCCTTTGGTAATAGCCGAGCGCGATGCCACGCTGTAGCCATTGGCACCCAGCCAGTCTTTTAAAAACTTGGTTTCAAAATCGGGGGATGATGAAAGCATCAGCACTTTCAGTGGTTGGGCTTTATTTATGATGACAGGCATGTTTTCCTGTTGCAGCGTATCCTTCCCGTTCAGCGCGATCAAACTGTAAACGGCCCGCCCCGCATTTTTGGGCGTAGTTTTAAGTGCGAATGGGGGCTGTGATCCCGCTGAGACTCGAATCGAATCTAAAGTGGTATTCAGGCCTTTTAAAACAAGGTCAAATGTTTTGGTTGATGTGTTTTTATATGCTCCCTGTACACGGAACTGTTGCCCCGTTTTTACGTGGTCTGTCCAGCTCACCGACGTAAAACCATCGGAAATAGTAGAGGGATGAAAGATAACGGGCCTGCCCGATAACTGCTTTAGTTCATCTGTACTTAAACCGTGACCGTATATATGTACTGGACTGATATGCGCACTATCCGCAAATAAATCCTGCACATCATCCAGTAACTTGGCTTTTGGGTATTGCTGATGGATGGTTTTATCAAGCGTAAAAACGCGGTCGTTCTTGCTTAAGCTATCAGTATTGAAACCATCGGTCAATAATATTTTACCTGCGCCGGCGCTGCTTGTAACGGTTGTTGAATAGCTGAGTGGTAAAACCACACATACCAAACTGATGGGGGCAACTATAGCTGCTATCATCCGCCAGAATATATGCGCTTTATTAACCCGCTGATACTCGCGCCAGGCCGCGAAGGCGGCCATTAACAAACCAATTATTATCACTGCTATATTCCAGGTCATGGTTTGTTTTTAAGATTTTGGTAATAATGTTGCGCCAACCCCATATCGGGCAGGGTAGTTTGACTTTGCGGCACACGGGCGCTTTGTGGCAATGTTCTTTGTATGGCCCGCTCTACCATGTCGATATCCGACAGCACAGGTTGTTTATCTGATAATATGCGGTTCATGGCACTCACCGCCGATAAGTACACGCCCGGCTGTGCCGATGCTTTTACGCTGAGTTGCTGCCTGGCCAGTTGCAGGTTATGGCGCTCGGCAGGGGCAATTGTACGGCTTAGCCTGATCTGTTCCAGTAATTGCACGGCGTTCTTCAGCGTCTCGAACTGGTCAGTACCCGGCTTCATTTCTTGCCTGTTGCTTGGCTGGATGATCTTATCCAGGTCGCCCGAGAGGCGTTTCTCCATCTTTAGCGGACTGGGTTTGTACGATGTTTTGGCCACATAACTACGCGACTTTTGCTGCAGGTCTTTTAGTAGTCGCAGCGCTTTGTATTCGAATGGTAGCGCGTCCTGTGGTTTGTACATGCGCAGGCGCAGTTCGGCGTTCCACATTTCGGTAAGGGTGGCTTTTAGCTGGGCCTTAATGCCCGGCTCAAAAAAGGTGGCATCCTCGGCATTGTCGTGTTTATCGGTATAAGCGTCCAACAGCATTTTAGCGTTGCTGAAATTTTCTGCCTTGGCCAGTTCATCATTTTCGGACAGTCCGCCCACGTTTGATTCCTCTTCCTCACCCAAAAACTTGCCATAACGCAGGCGCAGCATTTTCTGGTCGGCGCCTATCTCGTTGCTGGTCTCGTTAAATTTCTCCTTGCTCAGGCTGTCGCGGCCTTTCAGCAACTTCTCGGTATCCATAATAATTTGCCGCTGGCTGCGGAAATATTCGGGCTTTAGGTTGCTGCCGTTAACGATGCCGTCCATACTCAGCAGCGCGGCGGTATCCTGTATGGTAACTGTATACACATCGGTACGGCTTTTTTGCTGATGATTGTCTTGCGCTTCAATATAAAAATAAAGTTCGTCGCCGGGTTCCATATCCAGCTTAGGAAGATCGAACATGTGCTGCAAATTATAGCTGCTGCTGTGCGCCATGAACGCCTCGCCAAAAGGTATCTTATATTCCTTAAATTTTACGCCTTCGCCGCTGCCTTTGGCCACAGTAGCCAGTATCTGCGCGCTGCTAATGCCGTAGTCGTCGGTGATATTGGTGGTCAATGTTACCTGCGGTTTTTCGCCGGCATCTATATAGGTATACTGCTTAGGCGTTTTAATATGTATCTGCGGGGCATTATCCTTAATAACTTCAATTTGATACAGGTCAGATAGTTTGTCATCGATATTCACCTGGTAAAAGCCGGGCTTGTCTATGGCTTTTTGGGCTGTCCATTCGGTACCTTCTACATTGGGTTTAAGGCTTAGTGCCTCACGGTCGTTAAACAGCAGACTTAGTTTTTTTACGGCGATATTGGTGCGGATGATCCAGTTCACTACCGAACCCTCCTCGGCCAGGATGGTGAACTTATCCTGTTCGCGTTTGGGTTTGTTGGTGTAGGCGGGCGGTGCGATGGTCAGTTCTATATTGTCTACCTGCGGCAGTACTTTCTCTTTTTTAGGAAGCGGTGTAAGGAGATTATCACCCGTTACGTGCATTACCACTTCCGCTTTGTTGGCAAAATTTGCTAAAATGCAGGCCACCAAAAGGCAGCACGCCGCTATAATTAGCCGTTTGAAAAATGCTTTGGGTAGAGCAGGTACATGCGCTAATGCCACTTCAACCCGGTTTACCTGTAGGTTCTGTAATAAAGTAAGTTCACCGGATGGCTTGAGCACTAATTCGGCGCTTTCTTCTAACCCGGGATAGCTTCGGTTCAAAAAGCCTGAAACCGTAAACGCGGTGATCTGCCATGGTTTACGGACAAAAAGAAAAGCCCCGAAAGTGATCGTCAGTATAATAGCCCCCATAAAAAGGGGAGTGCTAAACATGAAATGCAGGGCGTTAATAAAGTATAAGCCTATTAATACCAGCAAGGTAATGGTTATGGATAGCATCAGGTCGGCTGCTACCTGGCAGATGATCCACCATCGCCTCAGGCTGTATATCTTATCGCTACCTTTCATATCAGCCATTGGTTAAGGTGGTTTTAATTTGCGTGGCCAGCCAGCGTTCGGCCATGAACGTGATCGCCAATAATAACCACAGGTAATTGGCCAACGATGTATTTTGCGTTGATGTATCCGCGGTGTTTTCGTTATCAGCTACATAAGTAGGTTGCAGTTGTTCGGTGCTGATAGCCCGGTGTTCGTACTTAGCGTTCAGCGTTAATGCTGACTGGGTTAAAGCCATCAGCCATTTGGGGAAAGCATCGTTCCACACCAGGTCGTTCCATGCGGGGTTGAAGCGGCTGTAGAAATGATAGGTTCCTGCATCTTTACTTAGAACAGCCTTGCCGAAACCATCCGCCCAAATAACATCGCCCACGGGTTTCGTATCGATAGTTTTATACAGCGGTATCTTAACCTCTCCTTGCGATAGTGCATAGCTATCAGCGTTGCTTATCCACGAATCGATCCCTGCTATTTTACCCGCTTTGTAACGGAAGACATTTTGGGCCTGATGTACTAAGGTTTGCCCTATAGGTTGTTCTGATAACCAGAACAGCCAGTCTTGTTCCGTCGGTATGTTTTGTACTGATGAATATTGTTTGATGATGGTCTTACGCTGGGTTAGTTGCGCAACGGCATTCAGTGCGGCTTTTAAATAAGCGGCATCCGTGGTGTTTTTATCGGTATAGATAGTGATATGTTGGGTTGTCGTATCAACGCTTATTTTTTTATCTTTTGAACTTATAACCGGTACCCCATGCTCAACACTCGCTTGGTAGGTCGAACCGTTTTGCCCCCCGTTTTTAATATCGATGTACTGGTAATTAGTGCCCGATGGAGCAGATGTGCCCTGCATCACCCGGATCGAACCGTTCGCGGTTAACCAGGCCGCGGCAGGCCAGGTGCGGACGGAATCGGCAGGGGTATAAGTATGCCAGATGACATGCAGGTTGGTTTGTGGTTTGGCACCTGTAAAATGGTTGATGGTATTTGTAGTGAACAATTCCACTGGTAAGGCAGCGGGGATTTTACTGCTCAATGCACGGCATAGTTGCCAGTAATTTAGACTATCCTGTAAAGCTATCGAATCGGGGCGGGTTTTTACCAGTTCGGTTAGACTTTCTTTTTTAAGATCCTGCCTGAAGTAATGAAACTCGTAACCTGCTTTGGTTAATGAGTCTATGCGCGGTTGAAAGTATTTGTAAGTTTGCAACAGGTTTACCTCCGGTATTAATATCCAACCTTTAGCTTTCCCGGCTTTAAGATGCTGTTGCCAAAAGGGCACAGCCAGTATTAATGCCAGGAGCGCCAACATCAGGCAGCGTAAGATCAGCAGCAAAATATCCATCAACTTAAAGCTGCGGCTGCTTTTTGGCGATGATTCGGTGAATAAACTGATACTGCCCACCTTCAGCGTTTTGCCCGGACGGATATTCCACAGGTGTATCGCCACCGGGATGCTGATAGCAGCCAGTGCCAGTAACCATATGGGGGAGGTAAGTAGCAAGTTCTAAGTTTTTAGTCTTAAATTTTTTTGTCATTTCGAACGTAGAGAGAAATCTTCTACGCCATGCTTATCGCACGTATAAGATTTCTCCCGTTAGTCGAAATGACAAATTGTGTTAAAGAAAGCCTTTGGCTTTCAGCTTTTATTCCTTTGCACCAAAAAATCACGCAGGGCCTTATCCAGTGGCTCGGCGGTGCTGATGATGCGGTGAACGATGTGCTTGCCCAGCAGTTCCATGCGGATACCGGCCAGGTGTTGCTGTAAATTCTGTTTGTAGGCCTGCGCCTGTTGCGGACTGATCTGTATCGTTTCGCCGGTCTCCAGGTCTTCCAGTGTGCTGAACCCTTTAAAGTCCAGATCGAGCTCGTTTTGTCCCATCACCTGGAAAACAATTACCTCGTGTTTCAGCGCCGCCAGCGAGTCTAATAGTTTACTGATCTCACCGTCCTGCTGGTACATATCGGTGATGAAGATCAGTAGTTCCTTGCGGTTCGCGCCCGTGAATAGTTCTTTGTAATGCACGGGCTGCGTAAACTTGCCCGCTGGTTTTACTTGCTCTAATTGGTAATACAGCCGCTTTAAATGCTGCGGATCTGCCCGCGAGGCCAGCGAGAACAAGCCGCCATTTTGGAAAACGTAAAGCCCCACGGCATCGCCCTGTAAATTGGCCAGATAGGCCAGCGACGCGGTAAGGTAACGGGCATAGTCTATCTTTTTTATGCCGTTATCTTCGTGATCCATACTGGCGCTGGCATCAACCAAAAAACGCACAGATATGCTGGTCTCTATCTCCGATTCGCGAATATAATATCTGTCCGACCGGGCGAACATGCGCCAATCCAGCCAGCGCAGGTCGTCGCCTGGTTGGTAGCTGCGGTATTGGCTAAACTCCAGTCCGGGGCCTTTTACCGTGCTTTTGTTAAACCCGTTCATAAAGCCATCAACAACCGTTTTCGCCAGCAGGGGCAAATCTTTTATGGTGGTGAGTACTTTGGGATCCAACATTACTTAGTGGCTATTTATGTGCAAATGTGCGGATATGCAAATATGCAGATGGAAACAGTACAGGCATTTGCACATACGCACATCTGCATATTTGCACATTACAAGGTCTTCGGTCGTTCAATAACTTTTATCAATTCCTCCGTAACCCTGTCTGATGTGATGTTCTCGGCTTCGGCTTTAAAGTTCATCAGTATACGATGGCGCAGCACGGGTGTGGCCATAGCATGGATGTCTTCTGGTAGTACGGCGTAGCGGCCTTTCAGCAGCGCCCGTGCTTTGGCGGTAAGTATCAATGCCTGTCCCGCCCGCGGACCAGCCCCCCAGCGCACCCATTCTTTTACATAAGGTACAGTAGTGCTATCTGGCCGTGTGGCGCGGATGATCTGGCTTACGTAGCGCACCAGGTCTTCGTTAATATTTACCTGCCTTACCAGTGCCTGTGCCTGCTGTATCTCCCCGGCGGATATGACCGCTTTTACATCGGCCTTTTTTGTGCCGGTGGTACGGCTCAATATGTCGAACTCTTCCTGGTCGGTAGGGTAGCCTATTTTTATCAGTAACAGGAAACGGTCAAGCTGTGCCTCAGGCAGGGGATAGGTGCCCGCCTGTTCGATGGGGTTTTGGGTAGCCAGTATAAAGAAAGGCTTATCCAGCGGATAGGTTTGCCCGCCGTAGGTTACCTCAAACTCCTGCATAGCCTCTAACAAAGCCGACTGTGTTTTGGGCGGTGTACGGTTGATCTCGTCGGCCAGTACAATGTTGGCGAACAGCGGCCCTTTGTTAAATTTAAAGAAACGCTTGCCGGTGGAATGATCTTCTTCCAATATCTCAGTGCCGATAATGTCGGTCGGCATTAGGTCGGGGGTGAACTGGATACGCCTGAACGACAGCTTTAGCGCCTGCGACATGGTTTTTACGATCAGCGTTTTGGCCAGTCCGGGTACACCCTCCAGCAGGCAATGCCCGCCGGCCAGGAAAGCTACCAGCAGTTCGTCGAGGATATGATCCTGTCCAACTATTACTTTTTGTATTTCGTTTTTTAGCTGCGGCAGTTTATCCAGCAGGGTCTTAATATCTTTTTCCGTCAGTTCGGCAGTCATAGTTAATATTTGTGTGCCGGTATTGGTATCCGGCGTTGTTTTTTGATCAACATCACAATATAGGGCGCTTTTTACATAAAAGAAACCCGGCCTTGTAAAAAGCCCAATAAAGTATCGCGAAAATTACAAGGCAGGCAAACAAAAGTGATTTCCGCATAAAATATTATACTACTTTTAAGGTTTTAGAAACAGATGCCTATTAGCCCCAAATTTACATTTGCCCGCTTCAGCTACCACTCCGGCGATTGGGATACCGATCAGCGGATGCCATCGAATATCCTCAACTCGCTGCTGGAATATACCACCATCCCCTTCGATACCAAAGAAAAAGTGGTGCCGTTAAGCAGCCCGGATATTTTTAATTACCCCTTTTTTTACCTGAGCGGCCATAAGCTGGTACAGTTTGACGCGCAGGAACGGGCGAACTTTAAAAAGTATGTGGAAAATGGCGGTTTTGTATTTGTTGATGATTGTAACCACGATATCGACGGGCTTTTCGCCAAATCATTCGACGCGCAGATGGCAGCATTGTTCGGACCGGCAGCGCTGAAGAAAATTCCCAATAGCCATCCTATTTATAGTTCGTTTTTTAAGTTTGAGAAAGGCCCGCCCAATACCAGTTTTGAACTGAACGGCTGGGGCGATGACCTGATACACGACTACCTGAAAGCCATTGAAATAAAAGGCCGCATAAGGGTGTTATATAGCAATAAAGACTACGGCTGCGAGTGGGATTACGATTTTCGCAACAAGCGTTTTTTGGCCGAGGATAATACCAAATTTGGGGTGAATATTGTGGTATACGCGATGGGGGGGTGAGGAAGTTTGCAGTGGAATAACCAATTAATTTTGAATCGACTTTTCTAATAACGCCACAATTTCCTCATGTCCTTTTTTCTTCGCCCAATTTAATGGGGTAGCCCAGATTGCGCCGGCTTTACGAATATCGGCTCCATGCTCAATTAAATATTGCACCATTTCTGTTTGGCCCCAGCGGGCAGCCAGCCCCAGCGGTGTGGAAAGATAGGCTTCGTCAATAAGGTCAAGGTCGGCACCATGGCTAATTAACAATTCAGCTTTGTCAATAAACCCTTTTTGCGCCATATCATGCAAAATGGAGACATGTTGCCAGCTCATGGTATTGGGGTTCATGCCTTTTGCCATTATATAGCTTGCCGCATCGTAGCGCTCAAAATAATAAAATTGCGTCCACTTCAATATATCGGGTACTTTGGCGCCGTGGCTCATTAGCAGGTCTATCATTTCACGATGGTTTCTCTTGGCCGGCATGGTGAGGATACCCTCGCCCCAAAAATAACTTTCGTCCAGCGCAAATTCGGGGTGTTGTTTTAAAATGGCCGCTGTTCTGTTAAGGTTGTTTTTATCTACAGCCTGCTCAAACTCATTTTGCAGCGTGGTGCGGTTGTAAAATACGCGGCCATTGTCGCCTTTAAACCGGTGTTTCGCGGGGGTGTTCTCATACTCATCAAGCAGTTGTACAATGTGGCTATATCCACGGTCATCGGCAACGGTTTGCAAACTATCCAGGAAAGGGTAAAAACGATAGGATGGATCGTGCGCGCCGTTATCGAGCAGGTATTTTACCATTTCGGTATGCCCCTCGCGCACGGCGAAATGGATGGGCGGCGCATAGTTGTACTGCGCATAGATCAAACCAGGGCATTTATTAACCAGTTCCTTTACACGTGATAAATTGCCCTCGTAACTTGCCGATAATATTTCCCACACCTTGGTAGTGGTGGATATTTCGCCATTGCCCACTTCTTTAGGCAGTTCCTGTTTTAAATCGTTGGGCCGGATCATCATTGTTATCAAATATAGCGGTTTGGTGTATACTGATCTGAAAAATAAACAACTGTAGAATAGTTATTTAAATAGATTTTTTAATTTTTATTTTAACCTTTTTAGTTTATCAGCGTCATATCATCATAATTAGGAAAGAGGCCGTCTCATAAGTCAATTATGAGGCGGTTTTTTCGTTGATGCCGATTTAGATGAGTTATTAGGAAAGCGGGACTGTATCAGCCTGCTTTCGATTTTTTTGAGTTGGTTCAGGTGTTTTTATCGGATAAAAAGCCTTTTTTATCAGGCTTTCCACTTTCTGAGGTTATGTGCGATGGATAATAACCCTATTTCGACCTCGGTTTTGGACATTCCCTTCAGCAGGAATCGCCTGAAGCCGTGATTATGCTTCAGGTTGGCGAACACCGGTTCGACATCTGCGGGCCGTCGCTTTCGGTATTTGATGCCCTGTTCGGTATTCAATCTTTCTTTCGCTATCTGCTTGTGTATTCTAAGGCTGTGGTTGATCTCCACCACGCGGTTACCGGCTGCTTGGTGACAAACGCCCCGCATGGGGCAGTTTTCACAATTCTGCGCCTGATAGCGGCTGATCAGTTGCACATAGCCGGATGTGGTGACCCGCTGCCCGGTGCCGATATGCTGCATGTGTTGTCCCATCGGACATACCAGGTAATCTTCCTGTTCATTATAGTGCAAACTGTCATTACCGAATGCTTTGATGCCTTTATTTTGTTCCTGGTCGAACGTGTTGTATTTGATATAAGCTTCAATGCCTTTTTGCTGTAATACGCCATAGTTCTCGTCCGAACCGTAGCCCGCATCGGCCACTACCGCTTTTGGAAGTGCATGATATAAAGTTTCGTATTGTTCGATGTGTGATGGAAGGGTCTGGTAATCGGTTGTGGTTTGGTGCAGGCTATAGTTCAAGATGAACTGCTCCTGGGTGGAGATCTGCAGATTGTATCCGGGTTTAAGCTGCCCGTTCAGCATAGGGTCTTCTTTCATCCGCATGAAGGTGGCACCCGGGTCGGTCTTCGAAAAGCTGTTGCGACCGCCTAACAGCTTTTCCTGCTCGTCATACCGGGCCAGGTTCTCCGGCCAGTGCTTTTTGGCATAGTTCAGCTTCTGCCTTACTTTCTTATCGACATCTTCCTTATCGTCCAGGGCGGCGTTGATCTTTGAGATCGTTTCTTTTACTTTTTCCGGGTTGATCTCGCTGTATTCCAGCGGTGCGGTGTCTTTAAGTTCTTCGGCAGCGATGGTTTGCGCATAACTCCACAGTTCATCCAATTGGGCTTTCATCTTCTCCTTGCTGTTCTTAATGCTTTTGCCCCATACAAAAGTGTACTTGTTCGCTACCGATTCGATCTTGGTACCATCGGTAAAAACAGCTTCTTTCAGCGAGACGATACCTTCCTGCTGTAATAACAATACGATCTGTGAGAAGATCTCCTTTAAAACACCCGACAGCTTCTCGCTCCGGAAACGGTTGATGGTATTGTGATCAGGCTTTTTCATGCCTAAAAGCCACATGAAATGTACATTCTGCGCGGCCTGGTCTTCCAACTTCCGTGAAGAATACGTGTTGGTCAGATAACCGTAGATCAGCAGCTTGAGCATCAGCCGCGGATGAAAGCTGGATGCCCCGCCGCCTTTATACTTGCGGTTAATCGGTTTAACATCTACCTGATCGACCACCTTCGATACAATACGTACCGGATGACCCTGCGGTACCAGTTCCTCCAGTTTATACGGTAAAAAGGTTAACTGGTCAGGATCATATTCCTTAAAGACTACTTTTCCTCCCATGCCTTTAAGTTACTGAAAATTACGCTCAAAAACAAAGAGGCTGCCTCGCTTTTGAGACAGCCTCTTGTGTGTTCAACCTACATCTTTTTAATATGAAAAAAATAATGGTGCTGATTTTGGTACTGGGTACCACAGCCGCAACCTACGCCCAGGACTTTAACAACAACAGGGCAGATTATGGTCGCCCATACGCTCAACGCTATCGCCGGATCTTATCTCCCGGAGAATTTGCCCGTATGCAGGATATGATCAAAAGAGAACCGTTTAAGGATGGTAAGAGAAATATTTTTAAATTGGCCCTGCAGGGCAGGTACCTTTTGGTAGATCAGCTGAACGATGTTTTAAAACAAATTACCTTCGACGATGAGAAGCTGGATTGGGCGCTGATGGCCTATCCGTTCACAGCGGATACACAACACTTTTACCAGTTGCGCGATAAGTTTAGTTTTATCAGCACCCGCGATAAGTTCGATCAGTTTTTGCAGACCGCTGTTGATAACGATCGCCCACGCCGAAAGGATGTATTCAGTCGCGATGAGTTTGCGAGGTTACAGGTTCTGGTGAATAAAGAACCATTTAAAGACAGTAAAAAGAAATTGATAGAAGCGGCCCTGCAGCGTAACCTGGTGACCGTAGCGCAGGTAAGCGAATTGTTGCGCCAGTTTACTTTTGATGATGATAAGCTGGATGTAGCGCTGATGGCTTACAATTATACCGTTGATATACAGAAATATTATTTGCTGCGCGATCAGTTTACGTTTTTAAGCAGTAAGGAGAAGCTGGATAAGTTTTTGTTATCGGCGGGATAAATGGGGAAATATTATTGATCTGAACGGTTTGAATAAATTCCAAACCGTTCTTTTATTGTACCATACGATACATATTTAGCGGTATTTTCCGTGGCGAGCATAGTATCAATCATTTTCTTATACTCATCAGTCAACTCAAGTTTCTGTTGCACCGCCGTCTTTTCACCTTTATCGTTAACTATATATTGCGTTGCCATACTCAAAGATAACAGGTTTGACTTTTGAAACATAACTACTTCGATCATTATTCGTAAATTTGCCCCGATAATTTAACGCACCTATATGAATGCTGATGCTATAAAGCTGTTGCCGGGCAGGTACTGTAATTCGCTTACCGAATATTCGCGTTTTGTAACACGCGAGGTAAACATTGGCGATGTGCCGCTGGGGGGCAATAACCCCATCCGCATACAAAGCATGACCACTACCGACACCATGGACACTATAGCCACGGTAGAGCAAAGCATCCGCATGATAGATGCCGGCTGCGAATACGTGCGCATCACCGCGCCCAGCATTAAAGAAGCGCAGAACCTGGCCGAGATAAAAAAACAACTGCGCGCCCGCGGCTACACCACACCGCTGGTGGCCGATATTCACTTTACGCCCAACGCTGCAGAGGTGGCTGCAAGGATAGTAGAGAAGGTGCGCGTTAACCCAGGTAACTATGCCGATAAAAAGAAATTCGACCAGCTTACCTATACCGATGCTGAATACCAGGGCGAGTTAGACCGCATTTTTACTAAATTTACCCCGCTGGTGAAAATCTGTAAGGAGTATGGTACGGCTATGCGTATCGGCACCAACCATGGTTCACTAAGCGACAGGATCATGAGCCGCTATGGCGATACGCCGCAGGGTATGGTCGAGTCGGCCATGGAGTTTATGCGCATGAGCGAGTCGTTAGGCTACTACAACCTGGTGGTAAGCATGAAGAGCAGCAACCCGCAGGTAATGGTGCAGGCTTACCGCTTACTGGTAGAAACCATGGTAGCCGAAGGCATGAACTACCCGCTTCACCTGGGCGTTACCGAAGCCGGCGACGGCGAGGATGGCCGCATCAAATCGGCCGTGGGTATAGGCACATTGCTGGAGGATGGGCTGGGCGATACTGTACGTGTATCCCTTACCGAAGAACCCGAAGCTGAAGCGCCGGTGGCCATCGCGCTGGTTAATCGTTACACTCAGCGAAATGCCGAAAGCGAAAAGCATAAAGCAACGGATGGAAAGATTTCGGCTTTCAGCCTTCAGCCTTCAACTTACTCTCCCTACGAATACAAAAAACGCGAAACCTACGAAGCGAATGCTTTCATTGGCGGCCATATGGTGCCGAGGGTAGTGGTAGATATTTCAAAGCTTAACCTGAAAGATCCGGCGATACTGAATGCCGCTGGCTATCTGTATTCGCCGGTGCTGGATAAATATAACATGGGTGAGCAATCGGTAGATTTTGTTTACCTGGCCGATGAATTGCCCTCGTTCAGTATGCCGGGCAACCTGAAGCAACTGTATAATTATAATACCTGGCTTAAACTAAGCGATAAAGCACAATGCCATCCACTGTTCACCCTAAAAGAATATATCGCTCCCGGTTCCGACCGTTCTTCGACTATGAACCTGGTGCGCATTACCAATGCCGATCTGGATACGGATGATTTTGGTTCGATACAACTGGATAAATCGCTGGTATTTGTCCTGGAAACCAACGAAACCCACGGCATGGCCGATCAGCGCGCGCTCTTCTTTAAGTTAGAAGAAATGGGGCTGGATGTGCCGGTGATAGTGAAGAGGAGCTATGGGAAAGACCATGGACCATGGACCATGGTCCATGGACAGGAAGAGATTACCCTCCTGCAACTCTACGCCGCTACCGATTTTGGTGCTTTACTGGTTGATGGTTTTGGCGATGGTATTTGGATAGATGCCCCTGAAGTAGCTACGGATGTGATCACCTCTACCGCTTTCGGTATTTTACAGGCTACCCGTTCAAGGATATCAAAAACCGAGTATATATCGTGCCCAAGTTGTGGCCGTACACTGTTCGACTTGATGGAGACTACCCAGATGATCCGCAGCCGTACCAGTCACCTTAAAGGGTTAAAGATCGGTATTATGGGCTGTATAGTAAATGGCCCCGGCGAAATGGCCGATGCCGATTATGGTTATGTAGGTTCTGGCCCGGGCAAGGTTACCCTTTACCGCAGTAAGGAAGTGGTGAAGAAGAACGTAGGATCGGAAAACGCGCTTGATGAGCTGATCAATATCATCCGCGAGGATGGCAACTGGATAGAACCGGCCTAAAACGTAGAGACACGATACTTCGTGTCTCCAATATAATCGAAATAAAAGAGACACGAGGTATCGTGTCTCTACATTTTTACTTCTCCGCGTCGTTCGCGCTTCCCCATTTGCCTTACAACAAAAACCCCTTTCTGTATGATTCAGCATTTAACAGAAGCCCAATCGACGCAGAGAAATATCACTTTGTTTTTTAAAGCTTCAACTTAAAGGCAGCAGCTAATACGCCGCTATTCTGCATGTCGTTGTTTTTGGCCAGTAAAATATCCAGTACCTTGTTCATGCGGTCCCTTACCTTCTTTTTGTCGATATTCAAACGGCCCTTTATGGTTTCGGTATAAAGCAGGCGGTTACTATCGCCGTAAAACTTTACCGTATGCAATTTGGGCTGATGGATATTACTTTCTACTACCCAGGTACCATTTACCCTGGTTTGTGCGCTACTGCTTAGTATCCACAGCGATACTATTGTTATGGTTAGGATTGCTTTTTTCATGATATGGTTGTTTAAATTACAGTACTAAGATATAGCTGTGTAAAGGCATTAAATAGTATAACCGCTACTCGTCGTTATACCGCATATCAACAACATTTCACCTGCTACAAACTGCATTTGTAGCGGTATCCGGAAGATAAGGCCCGATTTTATGCATTTCGTCCGTTGTATGGCGCTGTTAGTCGATAAGCCGGTCGCGCATGCGGTTAATTGTTAAGCTTATGCGTAATTTAGCGTGATGAATAGCGTGCCTTTTTCGCGATTAAAGGTTGACCGTGTAACAGCGCATGTTGTTTTTTGGATTTTTGTGTTTATAGCATTCACTACCATATATTCGGTTCAAAGCACTTATCTCATCTCCGCCCGTAATAACCTGTTTTATGTGCCCCTGCATATCGTATATTTTTATTTAGTGGCTTATTGGTTACTGCCTGTTTACCTTTTCAATGCCCGTTATATAAGCTTCGCGTTGTATTTACTGGGTATTATGTTTATGGTGGCGGTTATGAGCCGTTTAGTTTATATATGGTTTGTATCGCCTTACCTGATAAGCCATAGCCCTAATATTAATTGGGGGTATATTGAAGAAGCAAAACATACTTTTTGGCAAAGGCTAACCGATAGGGTAAGTTTTATCAACGCGCTGAAGGCCATTAATATGGTGATGTGGTTTGGGCTGGTAATCAAACTGTTTAAGCTTTGGTACGAGCGTAAGCAAGCCGCCCTGCAAGCCGAACTAAACGCTTTGAAAGGTCAGGTACACCCGCACTTCCTGTTTAATACGCTCAATAACCTGTACGCGCTTACGCTCAATAACTCACCCCGCTCGCCGCAGGTGGTAATGGGGCTGTCGGAGATGCTGCGCTATATGCTCTACGAGTGCAATGCTGATAGCGTACCGCTTGCCAAGGAGATACTGATGCTGCAACAGTTTGTGGATCTGGAGAAGCTGCGTTATGAAGACCGGCTGGATCTTTCCTTTAGCATCAGCGGTGATACCAGCCAAAAAACGATAGCTCCGCTACTCATGCTGCCCTTGGTGGAGAACGCCTTTAAACATGGCACCAGCGAAAGCATGGGCGATTCGTGGATCAATATCAACATTAACATTACGGGCGATAATCTGCAATTGAAAATATCGAATAGTAAGCCCGAGATCGTCAACCCCGAAAAGTACGAGGGACATATTGGGCTGGAAAATCTTAAAAAGAGGCTTGACTTGCTGTATCCCGCGGCTCACAAATTAAAGATACTTGACGATGATGATGCCTTTTTGGCCGTATTAGAATTAAAGCTGCAAACACAGCCACAACCTAAACAACAAATGGTAACCGCATGAAATTACGCGTACTGATAGTTGACGACGAACCTCACGCCATTGAGGTGATAGAGAATTACCTGGCCAATTTCAATAATATGGAGATTGTTGGTAAGTGCAATAATGCCATCCATGCGTTCCAATTGCTGCAGCAAAAGCCCGTCGATTTGATGTTCCTGGATATCAAAATGCCTGGTATTACCGGAACCGACCTGCTAAAAAGCCTGAAGAACCCGCCAAAGGTGATCTTTACTACAGCCTATAGCGAATACGCGGTAGATGGTTTTGAACTAAATGCGGTTGATTACCTGATGAAACCCATATCGTTCGATCGCTTTCTGCGGGCTATAGACAAGGTGTACCAGCTTAACGACAACAAGCCGACCGCCGTCATCGGCCACGAAAAGCCGGTAGGGGATACCGAGGCTTTCCTGTACCTCAAAGTAGACCGCAAAACCATCAAGATAAACGTAAATGATATTTTGTGGATAGAAAGCCTGCGCGATTACGTAAAGGTGATTACCCCCGACCAGGCTTATATCAGCAAACAAAAGATCAGCTTTTTAGAGGAAATGCTACCCGAGAATAAGTTTGTGCGCATACATCGCTCATTTATTGTTTCGCTTTCGCGGATAACATCATTCTATTCCTTTGCTGTCGAGGTTAATGGCCATGAACTACCTGTTGGCCGCAATTATAAACAGGAAATGCAGAAGCGGTTAAAGGGCGAGCATTTGCATTTTGTGTAGCATCTACCTCGTCATAGCGATAGAGGGGGGAGATCTCAACTCAAAGGCGTAAACTCCGCAAACAGCCCATGTGTTTCCGGCAACTCATTTAGTGGCACATAATCGCAAACCTCTGCATATTCGGCCCACATTTTATGCACTTCTTCGTTGCGATGCGCCTGTTGTATAGCCTCAGGCGATAGCCATTCGAATATTTCTATCAGCGTACCATCAGCTGTTTCCAACAGGATAGGATCGCGGCCGGTCACCAGGCCTTGTTCGCGCAGGCGGGGTACATGGGTGTCTGTTAACTTCCTCAAAGCTTCGGCCTTGCCGGGTTTGGGTTTATAGGCAACTATTACAATGCGTCCCATAGCTTACTGATTTTATTGCTAAATATACAAAACTTATAGGCGGGCAACCTGTTATTCAATATAATATAAACAGGGGAGGGAATATGTTTTGTAATCATTGGTCTATATTAATTCATCACTGGGTGATGAATTCTATCGCGACAGCAGGTAAATAATAAGAGCCTAACTCATAAAAGGCTTCCACCATTTCGTGTTTAAACCTTTTTCTTCAACTTCGGCAGGCGTGCCCGGCGTGGGCATAAACAGGGTGATATCTTTCTGTTTGGCATATTTTAGCAAACGTTCGGCCGGCTCGTACCAGGCATGCGGTGCCAGGTTAAAGGTGCCCCAGTGTATGGGCATCATTACCTTGCCTTTAAGGGCCAGGTGCGCGTCGGTAGCATAATCAGGCCCCATGTGTATCTGCGGCCAGTATTGCCCGTAGGCGCCAACCTCCAGCATGGTTAGATCAAACGGACCGAAAGCTTCGCCTATGTCCTTAAATCCTTCAAACCAACCCGAATCGGCCCCGAAGAAGATATTATGTTTAGGGCCCTTAATTACAAACGATGACCATAATGTGGTGTTGCGGTTTACAATGCCGCGGCCCGAAAAATGCCGGGCAGGGGTGGCCGTCAGCACACAATCATGCCCTATCATCATGCTGTCGCCCCAATCCATTTCGTTAATATAATTTTTCACTATACCAAAATCGGCCAGGTACTGCCCTACACCAAGCGAACAGTAAAAAGGGATAGTTTTACCTGCAAAAAATTGCATGGTAGCTTTGTCCAAATGGTCGTAATGATCATGCGAAACAATAACGGCATCCAGCGGCGGCAGATCGGTAAGGGCCATAGGCGGCGCAAAGAAACGCTTGGGACCAATACTTTGCGAAAACGATACCCGCTGGCTCCAAACCGGGTCGGTAAGGATGCGTTTGCCATCAATCTCTATCAACAAACTCGAATGACCGGCCCAGGTTATCCTTAAACCGCTTGCCGGCGGGGTGTTATAAATAGCCGTATCGGTTTTAAACGGACCTAATGTTTTTTTAGGGATGTTTTCGGCCTTGTTGGTGGCGTATTCTACTAATATGGGCAGCAATTTACCCAGGCCGCCATCGCTGGTGGGTATGGGGTTAATATATTTTCCTTCTTTTTTACGGGATCCTGCTAAGGTCATTATAATATCGGCGCGTACAGCTTGTTTGCTTTAGGGGTAATGCAAATTAAGCTAAATGTTGTTAGCAATAAACTATTGTTACAAACTAATTACTCAAAAATCGGGCCGCTGCATCGCAAAATTCCTGTAACTCAACGGTTAATGTTTTTGACGGGTAGGGATGCGGCACATTGAAAACATGATCGGCATTTTTAACAATTACCAATTCGGCGTTTGGATGTACCGCTTGCAATTGGTAAGCCTGCTGTACAGGGATGGTTTCATCCTCTTCTCCGTGCACGATCAGCCAGGGTTGGGTAAGTTCGGCGGCTTTGGCCAGTATATTCAGTCGCACGGGGTTACGGTCAAGGTCGTCGAGCAAACTGGCCTTTACCGGCATCTGTATGCCCAGACGCTGATTCTCGAAGTATTTAATGCCCTGCATGCGCCACTGCTGCTCCTCATCGGCCGACCATAAGGTACGGAAGCCGCCAATAGAAGCCATGGTAATTAACCGGTTAACTCGCTTATCATCGGCCGCTTTAATAATACTGATGCCGCCGCCCATGCTGTGTCCCATCAGGCAAACGCTTTGCGCGCGGGGCATGGCGCTGCCGTTGCAGGCAAAATCTATCACGGTGCCCAGGTCATCCAGTTCCTTTGTGAAAGTGTTCTCGCTAAAGGCTATCATATCGGCAAAATCTACCGGGTTATCAGGCGTGGTGCCATTGTGCGAGAAGTTGAATTTCAGGAAGCGGTAACCCAGCCGGGCAAAGTATTCGGCTACCAAATTATAAGCGCCCCAATCTTTAAATCCCTTAAAACCGTGTACGAAGATGATCATCGGCCCTTGTGGGTTGGCATCGTCAAAAGTAAGGTCGGCCAGCATTAAGCGGCCGGAAGAGCCGGTTAGCGTGTAGGTTTCTTTTCTGATCATATACGTTAAAATGCCACTTCTTCAACAACGATATCGGTCTTTCTAATTACTAATGTATGGGCAAACAGATCGCCCACGCGCTGGCATTTCGGTGTATTATTGATACATATCATAGCAGGGATACCCCATATACCAAGGTCAACTACATCCAGTATCCGCCTTTTTAACGCATCCTTAAATGTAATATTTTCTCCACTCTCCTTTACTACTTTCAATCCACAAATATCATGACCAGGCGTTGAACCGTTATAAGCCTCTGTCACGACAAAATATAAAAACCATACTGCAAAAACAGGCAAGGCTGGCAGGCCGTTAACTGCCTTTCCCCCATCCTCAGTTGCAGTACCCATATACGAAACGTATACAAAAGCGAAGATAAAGTAAATGGCATAATCGATTAGCGTAGCCGCGATCTTTCGTTTGATGTTTGTTTGGTAATTGATGTGATAAACTTTCATTTGGTAGGATAGGCTGTATTTAAAACAATGGCATGGACAAATATAATCTTTTGCCTTACTTTATCTTAGCCTGTAGCTATTTCCTATGCCACCAAACCCAAACCATCAGCACCGGTTGCAACAACACTCTTATCCATGCCCCCAATTTAGTAACATGTAAGCTGCCCAGCATAAATGGCGCATCTATCACCATTTGGATATGTACGGGCATAAAGGCAGCCAGCATCAGGATAATGCCCCAAACGGCTATGGTACGGGTTTTTGAAAAGGTCAGCATCAGCGCGAACAGCACCTCGAAGCTACCCGCCAGCACATTCATTAATTTGGGAAAGGGGATGTATGCTGGAATAATATGGATGTAGCCCTCGGGGTGAACAAAATGATTAATGCCTGCACCAAAATATCCTAAGACGAGAACCCCTATACTAACATTTTTAAGCTTATGCATTGACTAATGTACGAAAATGGTCAATTTTTGGTTTTGTTTTCATTGTAAGCAACTGTATATAAATGTTTTGCGTAATAATTTATAACCGTTCTAAATTGATGCGTTTGACAAAGGTTTGACATTGCAGCAAATATGGCGTGTTACTTTTGTTGGGTTAAATTTTAAACTGCTTTGAAGTATCTAAAGGTTATAGCTTTTACGCACAAACAAGTCGAGTTGAAGGAATTGGGTAAGCTGGTGATTTGTCAGGAAAATCTGGTACCGAAACTACAGCAGGTTAAAGACCAATTTAACATCCCCGAGATCTTCTACCTGGCTACCTGTAACCGCGTAGCCTTTGTAATGGCCACCGAGCAGCCGGTTGATAAAACCTTTGCCGGCGATTTTTTCCAGGCTTTGGATATGGGCCTGTGCCCGCACCACATGGGTAACTTTGTAGAGGCAGCCTGCATTTACGAAGATCAGGAAGCGCTGAGCCACCTGTTGCGCACATCGTGCAGTTTAGAAAGTTTGGTGGTTGGCGAAAAGGAAATTTTAGCCCAGGTGCGCAAAGCTTACGAAACAGCCCGAGAGGCCGGCCTAACCGGCGATTACCTGCGCATGGTAATGAGCTGCGCTGTTAAAGCCGCTAAAGAGGTTTATACGCATACCAATATCGCTAAAAATCCCATTTCGGTAGTATCGCTGGCTTACCGTAAGCTGCGCGATTTGAAGTTGTGCACCAATGCCCGCGTGATCATCATCGGCGCAGGCGAAACTAACCGCAATATTTCTAAGTATCTGCAAAAACATAAGTTCAGCAACTTCGCGGTGTTTAACCGTACGCTGTCGAAAGCGCAGGAACTGGCTGCCGATCTAAACGGCGAAGCTTACGACCTGGAAGCGTTGAAAACCTATAAAAAAGGTTTCGATGTGATCATAACTTGTACATCGGCTACACAGCCTATTATTACGCCCGAGATCTACAACACCCTGCTGAATGGCGAGGAAGGTAAAAAGACAATCGTCGATCTGGCTATTCCTAACGATACCGCGCCCGAGATACTGGAGCAATTTCCGGTAAACTTTATCGAGGTGCACTCGCTGAACGAGATCGCCCAGAAGAACATACAGGAGCGTTACCAGGAACTGGTGCATGCCGAAAAGATCATCGACCAAAACATTACCGATTTTTTACCACAGCTTAAACAGCGCCGTATTGAACTGGCGATGCGCCAGGTGCCCGAAAAGATAAAGGAGATCCGCAACACCGCCGTCAACTCGGTATTTGCCGATGAGATACAGGGCCTGGACGAGCAATCGCGCCTGGTGCTGGAAAAGGTGATGAACTACATGGAGAAGAAGTACATTAGCGTACCGATGGTGATGGCTAAAGAGATCTTTATTAATCAGTAAGTATCTTCTCTCTTTTTTACTTCCTGTCATGCTGAACTTGTTTCAGCATCCCACATGCTGATATTGCAATTCCAATTTTTAAATTACTACACGAAAATACTATATTGGCTGGATAAATCTATCCTGCAATGTTCGAGACCGTTACCGTAGACGAAGCACTGGCCAAAGGCAAAATGATGATCAGCAGGCCTTTGATGTTTATACAGGTGCTGATATTGGCCGGTTTTATAGCGTTGAATTGGCAGCACCACCATATGTGGGCCACACTCGCGCTTCCTGTAATGTTTTTAAGTATCGCTATCTATCGCAGCATTGCCATTACGCGCTGGCGCTTATGGGCTTTTGAAAATGTGCGTAATGTACATGAGTTAAAGCAGCGTGCGCTCAAGATTGGCCTGTTATCGCCCGAGGGTGGTTTTTGGGAAAAGCTGGAATGGTACAGCCGCGAGGATAAACAGCGCCTGGCTATTATAGCAGAAAAATTTAAGCTTGACGATCTTGTTGTACCCGATCATACTACAACTAACGAGACCAGGATATACATCTCGCGTGTTTCGGTACTAATAGGTGCGGTATTCCTGGCGGTCTGGTTTGGGTTAGGGATCTATTTTTTGGTGCGCGGCGAATGGATAACCGTGTGTTTCTTTTTTATATCAGGCGCGCTTATCGCATTCTTTTCCCGTAAAACCTTTATTGATAAAAGCCCGCAGATCATTATTAACGATGAAGGTATAAAGACCGCCGCTGCCGAATTTTACACATGGGAAGAGATAGGCAACGAGACCGTTGAGCAGATAGGCGAGGGCAGGGATGCCAAAGTAGTGCTGGCTTACGATTGTCCCGGCGGGCGCGAGGAGTTTCCGATAGACGATTTGGATACCAATGTAGACAAGTTATCGCAATTGCTGATAAAGTACAGGCAACGCAGCGGTAAAATCTATAAATACCAAAAGAATAATTATTTAACCGAAACCGGCCGCCGGCTGACAAGGACATCGTAAATTTAAAAAACCATCGGCAAATGTTCGATGACGGTACTGTAGCCGGAGTGCTGCCCTGTTCATAAATAGACCCGATCGCAGTGGAAAACCCGCAGCGTGTGATGGCTTGCGCCCGGGCAAGCGAGGCTTTGTAACGTAGAGCGGGGCTGTCGTAACCGATGAAATGCTGGCACTGATCTTCAAAAAAATGATAACAATTTCGTAGCTTTAGGTATATGTAATGAAGTTTACCACGCCATATATCACCCTTAACGAGCCCATTCCCGCCGAGACTTTAATATACTATTCTAAACAGAATGCGATATATAGGTCGATCATTCCGGCGATTATATTGATATGTGCTATCCCTGGATTATTTTATGAAAAAGAATTATCTGGTTTAATACCATTGAGCCTTTTTTGTTTAGGCGCAATTATTTTGATGGGGTATAATTTGAAAGTGTTTTTAACCTTCGCTCCGCAAATTATAATTAATGAAGCCGGTATCAGGGTGGCAAACTTGCCATTTGTTGATTGGCAGCACGTTAGTGAAGCTAAAGTTGTCGGGAAATTAGGGAGAGGGTGGGATTTCTATTTTGTATACAGGTCATCGGTTGGAAAGAAAAAGATCAGGGTAAAAGATCTGAATATAGGCTCAACAGAATTAATGGTTTTGTTAGATGCTTATAAAAAAGGAACAACTTATTGATGCTTCAGAAGTGATTTTCAATATTTACCGTCAACCCAACCTCACATTCTCATAAAATTTCCGCTACCTTAAGCTAAAAAGCTAAATTTGTGCAGCAAACATCAACAGGTGTTAAGCGTTGCACAAATAAACACTCTTTGGAACGAAAACTGATCATCGGAACCCGCGGCAGCGAACTGGCCTTATGGCAGGCCAACTTTGTTAAAGACAGCCTGGCAGCTATCAACGTAACTGCCGAACTGAAAATCATTAAAACACAGGGCGACCGCATCCTGAACCTGAGTTTCGATAAACTGGAAGGCAAAGGCTTTTTCACCAAAGAACTGGAAGAAGAATTATTGGCAGGCACTATTGATTTGGCGGTACACTCGCACAAAGACCTGCCCACAGAAAATCCGCCGGGACTCATTATCGCAGCAGTATCAGAACGGGAAGACCCGGCTGAACTGTTGCTGATCTTGAAAGATTGCGTGGATGTTAAGCACAAATTATCCGTAAAATTCGGCGGTATGGTGGGTACATCATCCAACCGCCGCAAGGCCCAGTTACTGGCCCTGCGACCCGATTTGGAGGTAGACGACCTGCGTGGTAACGTACCTACCCGCATAGGCAAACTGCGCGACGAGAATTACGATGCTATTATGATTGCCAAAGCCGGCGTAAGCCGTTTGGGTATCGATTTGAGCGAGTTCCATGTTGAAGAATTAACCCCGACCGAATTTGTACCTGCCCCGGCGCAAGGCGTTTTAGCCATTCAGATCCGCGAAGTAGATACTGAACTATTTACAGCCCTGCAAGCCTTACACCACCCCGAAGTAGCCGAGGAACTATCGGTTGAACGCAAAGTGCTGAAAAGCTTTGGCGGCGGCTGCCACCTGCCTTTGGGCTGCTATTGCCGCAGGCACGAGGATGGTTACCAGATTTTTACATCAAAAGCCGATGAGGGCGATGAGTTTCCTGATCGCCTTTACCTGCAAACCAATGATATTGCGGGTATTGAAGACCGCATACTGAAATACTTTGATAAGGAGCGCAAGTTCCCGCAAAAGGTATTTATTTCGCGCGATATTTCGGAGCAAAGCTATTTTCGCCGCGCGCTGGAGAAGCATGATATCGAGATAGAGGGCCGCTCGCTGATCCGCACCGTACCGGTGATCACCAAATTCGATTCGTATATTCTTAAAAATGTCGACTGGCTGTTCTTCACCAGTAAGAATGCTGTTGAATATTTCTTTAACCTTAATCCGCAATTTCCTAAAAAGGTAAAATTTGGGGTGATGGGTACCGGGTCGGAAGATGCGCTGCGCCGTAACGGTCATTTTGCCGATTACGTAGGCGATAGCGGCGATACGGCCGAAGTAGGTGCCGAATTTGCCAAACTGGCCAACGGGCATACGGTATTGTTCCCGGGCTCGGAAAGCGCCATGCGCAGCATACAAAAAAGCATGTCGGCCGAAACAAAGATCATCGACCTGCCGGTTTATGAAACCGTGTTAGTAGATGAAGTGGTAGCATCGGGCGCAGAGATCCTGGTGTTCACCAGTCCATCAAACGTTGAGGCTTACTTTACCGATAACTTGCTGGATGTGAACCAAAAACTGGTCGCTATCGGCAAATCTACCGGCAACAAACTGGCCGAATTAGGATTAACATACACATTGCCATTCTCGCCCGATGAAGTTGGGCTGGCGGAAGCGGTGTTTGGCAGCCCCCTAACCCCCTGAAGGGGGAATGAGGAAGGCTCATTATAAACTTATTTTCACACAAACTCCCCCTTTAGGGGGATGGGGGGCTCATGCTACAACGACCAAGAAGAAACCGTAAAAGCGAAGTGATACGCCAGATGGTGCAGGAAACTCATGTTACCGCCGCCAACCTGATCTTTCCGCTTTTTATCATCGAAGGAAATAACCAAAAAACCGAAGTGGCATCCATGCCGGGCATCTATCGCTACAGCATTGATAACCTGCTGCGCGAGGTGGAAAGCTGCATGAATTTGGGTTTGAAGTCGTTCGACCTGTTCCCGAATATCTCAGAAGAATTAAAAGATAAGTACGCTACCGAAAGTCACCGCGAAGAAAGCCTGTACCTGCGCGCCATCCGCGATGTGAAACAACGCTTCCCCGAAGCTTGCGTGATTACCGACGTAGCTATGGATCCCTACAGCAGCGATGGGCATGATGGTATCGTAGAGAACGGCCAAATCCTGAACGATGAGACGCTGGAAGTTTTAGGCAAAATGGCCGTAGCGCAGGCCCGGATGGGGGCCGATATCATCGCCCCGAGCGATATGATGGACGGCCGCGTTGGCTATATCCGCAATGTGCTGGATGATAATGGGTTTACTAATGTCAGCATCATGTCGTACACGGCTAAGTATGCCAGCGCTTTTTATGGCCCTTTCAGGGATGCCCTTAATTCGGCACCGAAATTTGGCGATAAGAAGACCTACCAGATGAACCCTGCTAACCAGCGCGAGGCCCTGATAGAAGCCGGTCTGGATGAAGCTGAAGGCGCCGATTTCCTGATGGTAAAGCCGGCCTTATCCTATTTAGACGTAATAAAACTGTTAAAAGATAATACCGAATTACCCGTTGCCGCCTACAATGTAAGCGGCGAATACGCCATGCTGAAAGCCGCCGTAGAACGCGGTTGGCTGAATGAACAACGAGCGGTAACCGAGGTACTGACCAGCATCCGCCGCGCAGGTGCAACGGCGATATTGACGTATCATGCTAAGGAAGTGTTGGAGAATGGGTGGCTTTAAAGCGGAAAGCTAAAAGCTTAAGGCTGAAAGCCGAAAGAATAATTATAAATAAGAAGATCAAAAGCTTTAAGCCTTGTGCTTTTAGCTTTAAGCTAAAAATATGCAAGTAAAAGATATCAGCAGAACCAAATCTGCCGAGTTGTACGAGAAAGCAAAGACGTTTTTTCCGGGTGGGGTAAACTCACCGGTGCGGGCATTTAAATCAGTTTATGGCACGCCGCTGTTTATCCAAAAAGGTAATGGCAGCCATATATGGGATGCTGATGGGAACGAGTTTATCGACTTTTGCGGATCGTGGGGCCCGTTGATCCTGGGCCATAACCATCCGGCCGTGCGCGAAAAGGTGACCGAAGTAATGCAGAACGGCATGTCGTTCGGCGCACCTACCGCTTTAGAGAACGAACTGGCCGAGTTGATACTGACCAACAATAAATTCATCGAAAAGATCCGCTTTGTAAGTTCGGGTACCGAGGCCGTAATGTCGGCTATCAGGCTGGCCCGCGGTTATACCAAGCGCGATAAGATACTAAAATTTGAGGGTTGCTACCATGGCCATACCGACGCGCTGCTGGTTAAGGCAGGCTCTGGCCTGATTACCTTTGGCGAAACATCATCGGCAGGTGTACCCAAGTCTTTTGCTGATGAAACCATCGTTATCGCCCTTAATGATAAAGATGCCCTGCAAAAAGCCTTTGCGGAATTTAAAGATCAGATAGCGGCCATAATTATCGAGCCTATCCCGGCTAATAACGGTCTGTTGTTGCAGGAGCAGGACTTCCTGCAATTCCTGCGTGATCAATGCAGCCAAAATGGCACAATGCTGATCTTCGACGAGGTGATCTCGGGCTTTCGGGTGGGTTTCGAAGGTGCTGCGGGTCTGTATGGCATACAGCCAGATATTATCACTTATGGCAAGATCATCGGCGGCGGTATGCCTGTGGGCGCTTATGGTGCTTCGGCAGCAATTATGGACAATATCTCGCCAGTTGGCCCGGTTTACCAGGCGGGTACATTATCAGGCAACCCGGTAGCTATGGGGGCTGGTATCGCGCAACTGACCGAATTGTTGAAGCCCGGTTTTTACCAGGAGTTGGAAAGCAAAACCACAGCTTTTGTATCGGCAATTCAGCAATATGTGGCTGATAAGGGTTATACCTTGAAAATATTCCAGTTAGGTTCCATATTTTGGTTCGCGTTTACCGGTCAGGAGCATATCCGCCGTGCCGATGAGATTGATGCAGCCAGCATGGCATACTTTAAGATATTCCACCGGGAATTGTTGAACCGTGGGGTATATTTAGGTCCGTCGGGCTACGAGGTTGGTTTTATATCATCGGCCCATACGATGGATGATCTGGAAAAAACAAAATTAGCTATATTTGATAGCCTGGATATTGTGTACCTCTCCCAACCCTCTCCTAAGGAGAGGGCTTTATAAGCAGGAGAGCTGATAGTTTAACAATTTTAAAAGTCCTTCCCTTCGGGGAGGATTTAGGAGGGGTTTATGAAAAGGCCGTTTATTATATTTTACGCTACCATTATCTACGCGCTGGCCCAACTGTTTTGGTGGGGCTATCGTTTGGTGATCCTGCAGCCTACCCGTATAGGCATGGTGCTGGGCGAAGGTTCGATGTTTGTATTGGTATTTGCCCTGGGCGCGTGGAGCCTGCATAAATCGGTAAATAAAGAGCGCCGTCTTCACGAGCAGAAAAAGAACTTCCTGCTATCGGTTACACACGAGTTGAAATCGCCGCTGGCCTCCATCAAACTCTACCTGCAAACCATCAACAAGCGCAGTACGCTTGAGCGCCAGCAGATACTGAGCTTTATTGATAAATGCCTGCTTGATGTGGAACGCCTGGATGACCTGGTAGAGAATATGTTACTGGCATCCAAGATCGAAAATCAATCGTACACCTTCCCAAAGGAGAATTTTAGCCTTTCTGCACTGGTTGATAGCGTGGTGAACCGCCTGCAGATCAATAAATGCGATTTTAACCAACAGCTGATCAACGCCGAGATAGAACCTAAGATAGAGATCACCGGCGATAAGTTCGCCCTGTCATCGGTAGTTACCAATTTGGTGGAGAATGCCATTAAATATTCCAAACCATGCGAAGAGGTAGGCGTTAAGTTATTCCGTAAGGATAATAATATTTATTTGCAGGTGGCCGACAGGGGTATCGGTATAGCCGACAGCGAGAAAGGCCGTATTTTCGAGCGTTTTTACCGCGTAGGCAGCGAAGATACCCGCAATACTAAAGGCACAGGATTAGGTTTGTATATTGTAAAGATGGTATTGGATAAGCACGATGCTACCATACACGTGCGCGATAACCGCCCGGCCGGAAGTGTTTTTGAGGTGGTGTTTTGACCGTAGCGTATCATAGAACAAGACAAATTGTCATTTAAATTTATATTTACTTAACCAATTATCATACGGCTGTAAATAAACAAAGGAATAAGGTGCAGGGGAACGTAATTTGACTTATAGCTGTAAATTTACAACATACTCGATCTTTAAATCTTATGATCATGTCTAAAAAAAGAATTTTACTGGCCGAAGACGAAGAGCATCTTTTAGAGGCCATCAAACTTAACCTTGAATTGGAAGGTTATAAAGTATCAACCGCCAATAACGGTAAAAAAGCCCTGCAAATATTTAAAGAGGAACGCTTTAACCTGGTGATCCTTGATGTGATGATGCCCGAGGTTGACGGCTTTGTGGTTGCAGAAACCATCCGCCTTGAAAACACCGAGGTGCCTATCATGTTCCTTACCGCTAAAAATACCAACGAGGATAAAATATCGGGCCTTAAAAAAGGTGCTGATGATTACCTGACCAAACCCTTTAACCTGGAAGAATTGATCCTGCGTGTGAACAACCTGGTAAAACGCGGCCTGAAAGGCGAGGACCTGAAAGAGTTTAACAGCTATAAGATCGGCGAAAAAACCATTCACTTTAACTCGTTTGAGTTAGTGAACGAAGACGGTTCTATCACCGCATTGACCAAGAAAGAAACCATGCTGCTGAAACTGCTGATAGAGCGCCGTAACGAAGCCGTATCGCGCGAGCAGATATTGGAAACCGTATGGAATTACGACGTTTATCCGTCAACCCGTACTATCGATAACTTTATCCTTACTTTCCGTAAGTATTTCGAACCCGATCCTAAAAACCCGGTTTATTTCCATTCAATCCGCGGCGTAGGTTATAAGTTTACCGATAATCAGCATTAATGTTCACTAATAAGGCAAGGCTTTTTGTTATAGCGATGTTTTTGGTGCTGGGCGCGTTATTTGCCTACAAGCATACGTACGAGTTGGTGGGCGTAGTAGTTGTATTTATTGGCTTATTGGTTTGGGGGTATTTTAAGGAAGGGCCAATTATCCTTGCCGCTAAACATTTTCATAAAAAAAATTACGATACGGCCGAGGCCCTGCTGAGGCAAATTAAAAACCCGCGGTTGCTCAGTAAAAAGCGACGCGGGTTTTATGAGTTTATATTGGGCGGCATCTGCATGCAAAAGCAGGATTTTGAAGAAGCCGAACAACATTATGAGTTGGCTGCCCAATACCCTTTGCGTACCGTGAACGATCATGTGGCCGCATTAGTGCACGTGGCCAATATCAGTATCCGCAACGGTAAATATGATAAGGCACAAGCCTACCTGCAACTGGCAAAGGATAAGGAAGAGCAGGTAACCGCCAAAATGAAAAGCGTAATTGCGCAAATTGAAGAAGTATTAAACAAACGAAAATAATTAGAAGAGATGCAGGACGACAAGATCCAAGAATCAAGATAAATTGTCTTGACTCCTGATTCTCAAAGTCCTGAATCTAAAAAAGACATGAAAGACTCATTATTTATTAAAGCCGCATTTTCAGAGAAAACAGAACGACCACCTGTGTGGATGATGCGCCAGGCCGGCCGTTTTATGCCCGAATATTGGGAGATCAAGAACAAGTATTCGTTTTTGGAGATGTGCAAAACGCCCGAAATTGCTGCCGATGTAACCATGCTGCCGGTTGACCTGCTGGGTATCGATGCCGCTATCCTTTTTTCGGACATCCTGGTAACAGGCGAAGCCATGGGCGGCGACCTGAGTTTTACTGCCGGTGTAGGCCCTAAATTTGCCAACCCGGTACGCACCCAGGCCGATATTGACCGTTTGGATACCGAAGTAGTACATAAGCTGCAATACGTTGCCGATGCGATTAAAGTGGTACAGCAGCGTTTAAATGGCAGCATCCCGCTTATCGGTTTTGCGGGCGCGCCTTTTACGGTAATGAGTTATTTGGTGGAAGGCGGCTCTTCGAAAGATTTTAAGCTGACCAAGCTATTAATGCATAACCACCCCGAACTGGCGCACCAGCTTTTATCTAAAATAGCCAAAGTAACCGCCGGTTACCTGAACCTGCAAATTGCAGCCGGTGTTAACGCTATACAAATATTTGATAGCTGGGCACAGGCCCTGGCGTGGGACGATTACAAAGAGTTTTCGCACCGTTACATTGTCGAGATCATCAGTCAACTGGATCGTAAGGATATCCCGGTAATATCGTTCTGCAAAGGTAGTTCGGTATTCGCGCCGCTAATGGCCGAGGCTAAACCCGATGTGATATCGATAGACTGGAACGTTGACCTGTTGGATATCAAACACCGCCTGCCGCAAGGCATAGCGGTGCAGGGCAACCTTGATCCACATATTTTATATGCCGATAAAAAGGTAATTAAAGAACGTATCCATCGCCTGTTTGAACGCATGCGCGGCGAGAATGGCTTCATCTTTAACCTGGGCCATGGCATTATGCCCGATATTCCGTTCGATAATGTGAAATACGCCGTAGATGTGATAAAGGAGTTTAGATATTAATTAAAATAGTTTGTCATTGCGAGGAGCGCAGCGACGCGGCAATCTCTTAGGTGGTTTACACGCGATGAGATTGCCATGCTATCGCTCGCAATGACATAGTTAAATGAATATATGAGAGCCTTCCTATCCGAATACCTGCTATACATTAAAGCCCTGCACATCATTTTTGTGGTGTGCTGGATGGCAGGCTTATTCTATATCGTAAGGCTTTTTATCTATCATACCGAAGCACAACAAAAACCCGACCTGGAGCGGAAGGTACTTTCGGAACAGTTTGAAGTAATGGAACGCCGGCTGTGGAACGTGATTGCCGTGCCATCCATGTTCATTACCATACTGGCCGGGTTGGCCATGTTATATGTGATGCCCGGCTTACTGCACGAGGGCTGGATGCACATCAAACTTACCTTTGTAGTGGCCTTAATTGCCTATCACCACATCTGTCAAGGCAAGATAAAGCAAATGCGCAGCGGTGTTTTTAAATGGACATCAACCCAACTGCGCCTTTGGAACGAACTTGCTACTATTTTCCTTTTCGCTATTGTTTTCCTGGTGGTGGTAAAAAGCGCGCTGAACTGGATCTTCGGCGTGGTGGGGATTATTCTGTTCTCCATCATTATCATGATGGCGGTGAAGATTTACAAGCGTTTCAGGGAAGGGAAGTAGCTCCCATTATTCAACAAGTTTCAATGCTGTATGGTCGGCTATAAACGTAAAATCCCGGTCATCATTTAATAAACGGATATTGTTTTTTATGGCATACATTGCTATAAGGCAATCGTTAGGTTTTCTTATTGTGACCCCATGCTTCCTCAAATACCTGTATAATTCTGCTGCTTCCATGGCGATTTGATAAGGTTCTTCAACCAGTCGGTCAAAGCTGTCAAAGTATGCCTTTATCTTTTTCTCTTCCTTATCAGATACTATTCCTTGCAATACTTCTTGTGTTATAGTTGGGCAAGTAGTAATGATCATATTACCGATATTGTTTTCTAAGAAATCGCAAGCCGGTGTTTTAATGTTTTTAAAGAAGTTTATCCAGACAGAGGTGTCAATTAATATCTGCTCCATTATTTATACGCTTCGTCGTCTATCTCTACTTTGCCTCTTAGCTCCAGCAGTTTTTTTTGATTTTCAAGTTGCACATATATTTTTAACGCGTTTTCAACTACGTCTTTTTTGGTTTTTAACTTGCTTAATTTTTGCGCCTTCAGCATCAATGCATCGTCTATATCTATATTAGTTCTCATACACCTAAAAATTAAATTTTATACACAAATATACGTAAAAATGATGCTGGATTAAATTTTTATTACTACAGGATATTATTTATTCAGCACATAAACGGCTTCTACACCCGCATCTTCTTTACTCACAATTTCATTGGTTTTATCCAAAATAAAACCATTCCGCTTTAGCGCTTGTATGGATCTTTCATTTTCCGGATGTATAAGCCCGGTAATAACCTTCAACTGCATGGTATCGAACGCGTAGGCTAAGACTTTGGCAAGTGCTTCCTGCATAAACCCCTGTCCCTGGTATTGAGGCATAAGTTCATAGCCAATATCAGCCATTCGTTTTTCGTGATTAAAATTCCAAAAGCAGATAGTGCCGATAAGCGCATCTTCATCTTTCAGGGTGATGGCCCAATAGATGCCGTGTTGGTTTTGTATGATAGCGGCTATCTTATGTATGAAAGCTTCAGCATCGGCGATACTGTTAGTTGGTGGTCGGTCGAGATAACGGTTCACGCTTTCATCCGAGCGTAGCTTTAACAATGCTTCGTTATCCGATAGGTCTAGCTTACGCAATACAAGCCGGTCTGTTGCCAGTACCGGGAATGGGTTTAAATCGATGGTCATTTTTAGGGCTGTTTATAAATTACACCATCCTTCATTACCAGTTTTATCTGTTTCACCGCCTTAATATCGGTAGATGGGTCGCCATCTACAGCAATCAGGTCGGCGGTGAACAGTGATTTTATCTCGCCCAAATTCTTCATGCCAAATTGCAGCGCGTTCACCGATGTGGCCGACCGCAGCACATCCAACGGTTTCATGCCATACTCTACCATCAGTAGCATCTCGTTGGCATTATCGCCATGGGCAAATACGCCCACATCGCCGCCCATGCAAATGGTAACGCCGGCTTTCAGCGCGTCGGTAAATATCTTGTGTTTCTGCTTAACGCCGCTTGGATCAGGGTCGGTGCCTTTTTTCCAGCCTTTGTAGCTCGATATCGATTCGGTGGCGTTGAGGGTTGGGCACAGGGCTATGCCTTTTTCCTTCATCAGCTTAAATAGTTCGGGCGTTCCTCCGTCGCCGTGTTCAATGGTACGCACACCGGCTTCAATGCTGCGGCGCATGCCCTCTTCGGTACTGGAATGTACCACTACGTACCTGCCACTGCTTGAAGCCACCTGCACGGCCAGTTTCAGTTCATCAACAGTAAAAGTTGGTGCCGCCGTTTCATTTGCGCCCCAGCGGTAATCAGCATAAAGTTTTACCACATCGGCGCCATTGCCAATTTGCGACCGTACCACCCGGGTAAGCGCGTCAACACCATCGGCTTCTTCAGCACCTTTGGGGATGCCGGCTTCGGTTTGATCGTTATAACCTTTAGGTCCATAGCTACCGGTAGCCACGATAGCCCGGGTAGCCACCTGTAGCCGCGGACCAGGGATCACCCCTTTGTTAATGGCTTCTTTTAAGCCCACATCATCATACATCGCCCCTTCAGTACCCAAATCGCGGGCGGATGTAAAGCCCGCCATCAGCGTTTCGCGTACATGGTTTACGGCGCGGGCGGTACGTTCGGCACGGCTTTCTATTAATACCTGGTCGTTCCACGGGGTTTGGTTATAGGGGTGCAGAAACATGTGCGAGTGCCCCTCGATCATGCCGGGCATAAGGGTCATGCCTTTTAATTCGATTATCTTGGCCGCTGGTGGTACCTGTATAGTAGCAGCCTCGCCCGCGCTCATGATGCGTTTACCATAAACCAATACTACCCAGTTGCTGTGCATTTGTGTACCGTCGAAAACGCGGTCGGGTTTTAAAAGGGTATAGGTGGCGGCTGGACGGGTTTGTGCTGATGTCGATAGCATAGTGATGCAGGCAACTATCAGCAAAAAGGCTTTTCTCATATAGGGTGGGTGTATATACGGCTTAAAGGCTTAAATTTAGCATTATTTAATTATTAAAAAATATTTTGCGACCCTTATGCAACCATTTGGGCACTTCGTTCATCTTACCTTCAAATGATGTTTTTAAAACCAAAACATATCACTACTGAAGAGCTGATCACATGCTGCAAGGCGGGCGAGCGGAACGCGCAGGAACTGCTTTACAAACAGTTTGCGGGCAAGATGCTGGCGGTTTGCATGCGGTACGGCACCGATAGGATGGAAGCTGAAGATATGCTGCAGAACGGGTTTATCAAAGTATTCCAAAAACTGGCGGATTACAGGGGCGACGGATCATTTGAAGGTTGGGTAAGGCGGATTATGGTGCATAGTTCGATAGAGTATTATCGCAAGCACCATAAAATGATGCAGGTGGTAGACATGGAAGAATCGGGACACGAGATACCTGTTAACCCCATAGCCAGCGCCAACCTGGATGCCAAAGACCTGATGGCGCTGATACAGCAGCTATCGCCGGGTTACCGGATGGTGTTTAACCTATATGCGCTGGAAGGCTACTCGCACAAAGAGATAGCCGAGATAGCCGGGATAACAGAAGGCGCGTCGAAATCGCAATTATCGAGGGCGCGGAGTATATTAAAAGAACAAATAGAAAAATTGGAGGGCAACCGATATGAATATGCAAGATAACGAGATGGATAACCTATTCCGCTCAAAACTGGAAGGTTTGGAGATGGAGCCATCAGCACATGTTTGGGATAGTATCAGCCGCGAGATGGGTGCTCCCCAACAGCGCAGAAGCATAATCCCGATGTTGAGGATAGCCGCCAGTGTAGCTGTGCTTATCGGGGCAGGTTTATATTTCATGCCTAAACAACAGTCTGTTCAAGGTACAAAAGGACCGAAGGTAGCCGTTGTACCAATAGTTAAACATGAGGATGTTATTAAGCCCGATGCTACACCGGCAGCGCAAGTTGATCCAAGTGTAAATGTGAAACCGGCAGTTGTGAAACCACAGCCGGTACAGCAAATAGCCAATGTGGGTAAACATACATCTAAAGTGCAACCGGTTAATGTTAGTACTCCCGATGTAGTTACTAAACCAACAGATCCTGTTAAAACACAGGCGCCTGACCCGCAGCAACAGGCTTTGATAGCTAATAATACCCAGGTAGAAAAAGTGAAGGCAGTTCCGAACCCGGCGATACCAGATGTGAAGATAGTGGATAATACCACGGTGCCAACCGTTAAACCGGATGTTATCGCAGCCGTTCCAACAACAAAAGAGGGCGAGGAGCAGCCGGTAGCTAAAAAACGCAAAGTAACAGGCTTAGGCGGCTTCCTAAACAAGGTGATTGCAGCGGTTGATAAACGCGACGACAAGATCATTGAGTTTACCGATACCGACGAGGGCGATGCCATTACCGGCATAAACCTGGGCATTATTAAAGTGAAAAAACAAAAATAATTCAATCTAACATATCTAATTCCATATAACATGAAACGCTTAATTTTTACCGCCCTACTTGGCGCGGCAGCAACCGGACTGTTTGCACAGGATGCTAATAAACCTGCAACCGATAGCACCAAACATAAAAAGGAATACAACTTTAGCTTCGGCCTTAAGGAGAATAACCGCGATAGCACAGCTAAGCGCCGCTCTAAAAAACCAGGCTTTAGCATGGGGTTAACCTTTTCACGCTTCGACCTGGGTTTAACTGCCCTGATCGATAACGGTAGCACCCGCCTGTCACCAACTAACGAATTTTTGCGCTACCGCTCATGGAAAACCAGCAACGTAGGCTTCGATGTTTTCCAGGCTGGATACCGGTTTAGCCCCGCTTTTAAAATGTATGTTGCCGGTGGTTTCGATTGGGAACTGATCCGCCTGCGTGAGGATATTACCATACAGCGCACACCCGACATGAGTGGCCTGAAGTATACCAATGATAATATCGACTACGATAAGAACCGCTTCTCATCTGCCTACCTGCGCATCCCGGTGATGTTCGATTTCCGCAGCAAGGACGATGATAACGGCAAGAAGTGGCACTACGTTTTAGGCCCCGAGTTTGGCGTGTTGCTGACCGGCCGTGTAAAACAGATCAGTGATGAGAATGGCAAGCAGAAGATGAACTACGATTACCACTTCACCAAGTTCCGTTACGGTGGCGTACTGCGTGTTGGTCATGGCAGCATGGGGATCTTCGCTAAGTACTATTTTAACGATATGTTCAACACCGTTGCTCAAAAAGGCTTAAAGAACGCGTCCATCGGCTTTACCGTAGGTTTCTAAACCGACCCATCATAAATTGAAGAGGCTGCCCGCAAGAGCGGCCTTTTTGTTTTATCATTATTGACTTGCCGACTGTAGAATCTTATCATGAAAAACCTTTTTAGGCGTAAAATTAGCCGTATATCTACTTTATGTTTATGATACAGTAAATAATACCAAAATCAACTTAAAAAGGTGCTCTTTGCCTTTAATAGGTAGCTGTGTGATCAATTTCAAAGAGCATTTGCCCCATTTTATCCCTGCAAACAGGTTGTTTTACTAATAAAAACAACTAATTTTACCCGAAATTTAGAAATGTGTTTTGCAGGATCGTACAATAAGATTAGCTGTACGCGCGTAGGACTATACAATATACGGAAAATCCTCCGCATAATCAAATCCTGCAAATGCCGCTGTGCGCTCTGTGAAACCTCCGTGTTCTCTGTGGTTAAATTCATCAACCTAATTTGTCACGAACGGATTCCCCCACTTTTTATTGGTGTACACATCATTGCCGCTCAAAGTGCCTAAAAAGGCAATAATGGCATCCTTTTGTGCCTGGCTCAGGCGCAGTGTTTGGCCCTGCGTACCCCTGAACAACCGGTTATCTAAATTGGTATTGCGGGCATCAAAGGGGATCTGGTTGTAATGATCGATCACACCCTGCAGGTTGCCGAATGCCGCATTATGCATATACATGCCGTTGGGCCGGCCGGCGGCATTTACCACGTTACGTAGCGATGGCGGGTTGGTGTTGGTGATATCGATCAGCGTGGTGCTGCCGGCTACGCCAATGACGCCGTTATTGCGCGAATTTGGGTCGATATCGAACGTAGGCGCGCGGTGACAAGTTTGGCAGCCCGCGCCGGTAACCACGGTGCCCGGCGGCGATGGCGGGTTAATAAACAGCGACTTGCCCAAATTTTCCTGTGTGGTGAAGTTAGGGAAATCGGCATTAATGTTATTTACCGAGGCCATTCCGGCATCAAACCGGCTATCGAACGACTGGATGCTGCGGATAAACTGCGCCAGCGCCAGTTGAATGCGGGCCTCGGTAACGGTGGCATCGCCATATACAAAGGCAAACAGTTGCTTGTAATAGCCAATACCCTGTAGCCTGGCTACCAACGCGGTAATATCCGGGTCGCCATTTTGGCCGCTGTAACCCATTTCGTTATGATTTTGGATGGGCTGCGTGGTTTGGTCTTCCAGCGTGGCGGCACGTTTATCCCAAAAAAAGCTGACCTCCTGCGCAAAGCGGGCATTCACCAACCGCATAGAGTGGCGGGTGGTGAGTCCGTTAACGCCAATGCTTTGCAACACATTATCGCCAAAGGCAAGGTCTTGCTTGTGGCAACTGCCGCAGGCAATGGTATTATTAACCGACAGCGCCTTATCATAAAACAGCACCCGGCCCAGCGTAGCACCCTTATTGGTGATGGGGTTGGCCCGGCCATTATCGCGGTTAATGTAGGCGGGGATGGCCTGCGCGGCGTAGTTCTCTAAGTTGTTCAGATCGATATTGCTGCCAAAGGTGGTTTGCACGGCGGTGGCCGGCGTAGTGGTGCTCATGCCAAGGTTGGTATTGGTGCCCGATGTGGCGGGGGTGGAGTTGCTCTCCTTTTTGCAGGCTTCGGCGGCGCAAAGGGCAATAATTGCCAGGGCAATTACTGCCAGTAATTGTTTGTGGTTCATAGTAAAGCAGGTTAAAATTGGTGCATTGATGTACGGCATCAAATACAATGTGAAGTTGTGGATACTTTGGGTACCATGGCATAGATGTATCGGCAATCAGGCAAAATGTGCCGACGAAAAGGCTTGATAATTAAATGTTTAAGATACGGTTATAGGGAGGGTATCGATGAATGGGTACGTCCTTTTGCCGGTAACCCCAATGGCAGTGCAGCGAATGACCCAATGACAACGAAGTGTAATGACAGCGCAGCGGAATGACTAATGACTATTATGGCGTTGCCTGCGGCCCGGGCTGTCCGCTCATACTGCACGGGCCTTAGCCACAGGGCCGGTATCCGCTTCCATCCCTCAACGCGGAGAGGTTGCGCTGTAATTGGCATGATTGGTTTGGCTAAAAGCCAATTGCTCACCTGGCCGATAGCCGTCCTTTTTCAAGAGACGGTTATGAACATAAGCGTTAGTTTATTGCCGTTGGCTTTAGCCAACGGATACTGGAATTTTATTTGAGGGCTTTAGCCCAATGTCGGCACTGTTACTAATAAATTTTTAGCTTTATATAAATTATATAACTAATGAAACTCGGAGACTTCTTTCCAAAGGAAAAAATAAATTATCCCTTGTTAACCTTAAATGATCCCGCCTGGGCGAAACTTGAAGGCGGGTATCATGGCTCTGTTTATGATGCATCGGTTGCACTGAAAAAATTAGAAACGGCGAATAATGCAACAGACGCGGATGTGATTTACCAGGAATTGTGGGATGGATTGCATCACCAGGGAGATGTTGGCCTGGCATCGTACTACGCTGTGCCGCATTTGATACGCATCGCGCAGGGAAACGGGATCGTTGATTTTAATGTGTTAGGTTTAGTTTCCCTTATCGAAATACAGCGCCATCAGACTAACAACCCCGAATTACCCAAGGCGCTTATTGCTGATTATAATAAGGCCATTGCAGACCTTGCACAACTTGCTGCAGGTATCTTATCAAAAGATTGGGATTTAAGTACAACCTCAGCTGCGCTAACGGCCGTCGCGGTAGCTAAAGGTCAATATAAACTGGCAAACGCCATTCAGAATTTGGATAGCGAAGATGTGATAGATGAGTTTTTGGAAAATTACTAAACTGGTGGATTGTTAAAATAATTCTTTGCATGTGTGCGCAGCGCCCTCCAAGAGATTTGTGGGATATGAGGCATTAATTAACTTTAAAAAAACATAGGCGGTATAGGAATAATTTCTCCCATAATCCATATCTTTAAAGAGGTTAGCCTTACAGACCGATCAGTAAGGCCGGCTATCGAAATACCCATACATCTAAACCTGTCGCTGTGAAAATCGTATCACTTCTCCGGATCTCCGGTTTGTTTACCCTACTGCTGCTGGGCATAGTTGCATATACCTACGGGCAAAGCACCGCGCAAAACTATGTGCGCACGCGGGTACCCCGAACAGTCATCAAAACCACGGGCCGGCTGGATACGCTGACCACCAATAAAGATTCGGTGCAAAGCACCATCCAATATTTAGACGGGCTGGGCAGGCCCATCCAAACCGTGCAGGTATACGGCAGCCCTAACGGGCAGGACCTGGTGCAGCCCCAGGCCTACGACCAGTTTGGCCGCGAACCCATCAAATACCAGCCCTACAGCGTAACACCCACCACGGCCGGCATGTACCAGGGCACCGCCCTGAGCGGCACCGGCGGCTATACCGGCAGCCAGCAGTACAGCTTTTACCAGATCACCGGGCAAAGCTATGCCCCTACCACCACGCCCTACGCAGTAACCGTGTTCGAACTTTCGCCATTGCAAAGGCCGGTAGAACAGGGCGCCCCCGGCAATGCCTGGCAACCCTACAGCGGCAGTATCACGGGTAGCGGGCATACCGTAAAAATGGCCTATGCCAATAACAACAACACCGCGCTAAGCGATACGTCTGGTACCCGCATCGTAGCCCTGTATACCGCCGCCATTAACAGCAACGGCAGCCGCACGCTGAACCGGGCCGGCAGCAATACCGCCGTATACGGCGCCAACCAGCTGAGTGTAACGATCAGCAAAGACGAGAACTGGCAAAGCGGCCGGGCCGGCACGGTAGAAGAATACAAAGACAAGGCCGGCCGCGTAGTACTGAAACGGACGTTCAACTGGAAAAGCAGCACGCTGGAGATCCTTTCTACCTATTACGTATACGATGATAAAGGCCTTTTGGCTTATGTACTGCCACCCGGTGCTGCTCCCGATGCCACGGGGGCTATCAGCGGTACCACGCTCAGTAACTTTTGCTACCAGTACCGTTACGACGGCCGGGGGCGGCTGACCGAAAAGAAGCTGCCGGGCAAGGGCTGGGACTTTGTGGTGTATAACACCCTTGATCAGGTGGTAGCCACGCAGGACAGCAACCAGCGGGTGAACAACCAGTGGCTGTTCAGCAAGTACGATGCCCTGGGCAGGGTAGTGCTGACGGGCATAGTGGGCACCGGCAGTGCAGATCGTGCCGCAGTGCAAAGCGTTGTAGATGCGCAAACTACCCTTTGGGAAGCGGCCACCACCTCGGGCTATGGCTATACCAACAATACCTGGCCCGCCAGCTGGATAAGTACGCTGAGCAATAACTTTTATGACACTTACGCTTTCCCGGGCTACGCCTACGGCCCCTGGGGCAGTGGTACCATGGCCACGCCGAGGGGCATGCCTACCGGCAGCCTGATCACTACCATAAAGCCGGATGGCACATCCGGCGATCAGTTGTGGACAGTAAGCCATTATGATGCCGAAGGCCGCGTGGCCCAAACCAGCAAACAGCATTACCTGGGCGGTGCGGCAGCTTACAGCACGGGCAATTACGATGTGAACTTGCCCACATATGATTTTAACGACCAGGTGGTAGCGAACAGCCGTTACCATGTAGTGAATTATGCGGTACCACTGGCTGTAGGTAACGTGTTTTATTACGACCACATGGGCCGCCGGGTTGCCCTGTACGAAGAGATCGTTTCGGGGAGCACCACCAACCCCATTACGCTTATTGCCGTTAACCTGTACAACGAACTTGGCCAGCTGAGGATAAAAGGCCTGCACAGCACCAATAATGGCGCCAGCTTTTTGCAAAATTTGGGCTACACCTATAACCCGCGGGGCTGGCTTGGCACCATTAGCAGCAGCGGCAATTTGTTTAACGAGGAATTATACTACGAAAGCCCCTCCACCGGCAAACAATACAATGGCAATATCAGCAAAATGCTGTACAGCGGTACTTACAGCGGCAGCAAGAGTTTTACTTACACCTACGATCAGCTGAACAGGCTGACCAATGCCACCTCAACCGGCAATACGCTGGACGAAGGCCTGACCTACGATGTAATGGGCAATATCACCGCCCTTACCCGCGGCGGGCAAAGCTACAGCAGCCTCACTTATGGCTATACCGGCAACCAGCTGACCGGCGTAAGTGGCACAAATTTCACCACAAGGAGCTACGCCTACGACGGCAACGGCAATGCCACCAGCGATGGCGGCAGCAAAACTATCGACTACAACCTGCTGAACCTGCCGCGCAAAGTACGCAACGGCAGCACCGAACTGGCCAATTACACCTACGATGCTACCGGCAGGAAACTGAGCAATACCAGTATCGCGACCAACGACGGCACCTGGGAGTATATTGACGGGATCACCTACCACAACGGCAATGTAGAGTTCATCGCTACCGAAGAAGGCCGGGCGGTACCCAATGGCGGCGGTAACTACATCTACCAATACAACCTGAAAGACCATTTGGGGAACGTGCGCTCTACCTTCTACAACAACAGCGGCACGGCGACGGTATTGCAGGAGGATGAGTATTACAGCTTCGGCCTGCGCCATGGTTTGTATGATGCCATCAATAATCGCTACCTTTATAATGGCAAGGAGTTGCAGACTGACCTTGCTAACCAATACGATTACGGCGCGAGGTTCTATGACCCGGTGATTGGCAGGTGGACCAGTGTGGATCCGCTGGCGGAGAAATTCTCTCAATTAACAACCTACCAAACATGCTCTAACAATCCAGTTTCAAATGTTGATTTAGAGGGCCTTGAGGGGGTTCCATTTCAACTGGTAGCAGATTTGTCAGCATCTGTAGCACAAAACCCTAATAGTACAACCGCTAAAGCATCCGGAGCTGTACTTGGGATAGCAACTTCAGTCAAGAATACAATTGCAGGGATAATCAATCCAATACCCGCAGCACAATTATTTGTTAAAACGCAAACCCCCCAAGGTGCAGCAGATGTAGCGGGTGACATGGCGCTTAGCATATATGACAAAGTAAATACTGTACAAAACGGCAGCGGTTTTGATAAAGCAAGAGTAATAAGTGAAAGTACCACAGACGCCGCAACGGTTGTTGCTGGACTCACTCTTGGCGGTAAAATTCCCTTCGCTGGAACGCCCGAAATAGCACCAATTCCTGTAGCGACCACAGATGCGATTGCAGACGCAAAAGTTAGTACATTGGAACCTGGGCCATATGCCGGGCAGTCAATCCCAGCAAGAGGAAAGGCGCAAGTATTTACCAAAGAAGAAAGAGATGCTATTAATAAAATTGGATACGATACTGGATGCCACACTTGCGGTACAAAAATTCCTGGCACAAAAAGTGGTAACTTTGTGCCAGACCATCAACCGTCAAGTGCCCTTGTTCCTGACGGTACATCGCAATTACTCTTTCCGCAATGTATAGGATGTAGCAGGTCGCAAGGTGGTACAATAAGTATAATTTTGAAAGCAAATAAAACTCTGGATAATAAATGATGAATACTATAAGGAATATACAAATAATATCTCAAGAACGATACTTAATAACGCATGGGTTAAAGAAGTTTATTGATTTTGAATTAAGTGTTTTAACTCAAATACACGACGAGTCAGAATATATAAAGTTATTATCCTACTTAATTGACTATATTATTGACAATAAACCTCAAATCAAAGCGGATCAAACTATAACTTATCATTCATGGTTATTAAAATTCATAATTGATGTTGACAGTAGAATAAATATTCATGAACTTACAAGTAACGGGAATGGATTTGTGGAAGGCGCTGATTATTCAATTAAAGTCGTAATTGACCAGATTAATGAATGTAATAAGCACAACGCGGCACCTCTGTTTCCTACATTTAGTCAAATGATTGTTGTTTCGAAAGGTGTTTTAGATAATGATGTAATTAATGCCGTCCGTTACCCATCACCCACCCATATGACAGGATGGTGGCTTACCACAGATTTGTATGATGGTGATGTAAAGTCATTGCAGACAATTCATTATTATCATGTTGCCTTTAAAAGGTCGGATATTATGAGATACTTAGCTTTGCCTCCAGGATTTCGATTTTATGCAGCGGATAAACCTGACGTTTGGTTTGATAGCGATGTGCTGGTGTGATTATGTATTAACTACCAGTTCTCCGAAGCCTGCTGTCCGAACGTCTCTGACTTCGGACGACTATGTAGCCATCATACCAAGCCCGGCCACAAGCCGGGCTTTTACATTTAGCTAAGCAGCGGACGGCACCTGGAAGTATATCGATGGGATCACCTACCACAACGGCAATGTAGAGTTCATCGCTACCGAAGAAGGCCGGGCAGTACCCAATGGCGGCGGTAATTATGTTTATCAATACATGGAAATTCTGGTCATATTGACCACTATATTCTGAAATTAGGAAAAACTAATTCCGGGACACTTTGATCAGGATAATCTCTTGATTATCAAATTGGATTTTCGCTATTGTTAAACGCATTTCCATGATCTGAAACTTACGGAATGTGTTGGTCAGTATTCCCGGAATATCCATACGCTAAGCCGAACCGTTTAGTAACGGCCACATCTACCGGCAATATGCTGGACGAGGGTTATAGAACGACAGTCTTGTCATCAATCCCGATACCCAATCGCATCCCTCATGCAATCGCTCAGATGCTCCAGCGATGGTTCGCCGTTAAAGATGGAGAAGTTTGTGTTATAATCCCACAGGATACCGGGGATGCCTAACTGCTTTAGGTAATATCGCACGGTTTTGGTGTAGCGGCACCGGCTGTTGGCGTCGGCCTTATCGTAGCTGCCATATTCGCCGCAAATAATGGGGACGCCATATTTATCGCCCCATGCCTTTATAATTTGTAGCTTATCGTGTACCGATCCTTCGTTGCCGTCAAGGTGGTATTTGTTGTAATTATCCTGCCCGGCGGTGCCTTTTGCTTTGGGGTTTAATTGGGGAAATTTATCTACACTGTATGGAAACGGAACCCCGGTGGTTGCCATTTGGTCGCCAACCCACTCGGCACCCTGGTGGGTAAATAAAAAAGGTTCGTAAAAATGGAAGGTGTAAATAATGTTCTCATCGCTCAGGCGCACAAAACGACTCAACTCGTAAATACTGTTATAGTTTGATGCGCCGATCAGCAGGGTGCGCTTATCGTCAATCTTGCGTACAGCGGTAACCATATTATAGGCGGCATCCTTCCATACCTGCGGGTTAATGGGCGGGGGTTCGTTATACAATTCAAAAAACAGATCGTCTTCGGCTTTATTTTTATACTTTTTGGCTATTATGGTCCAGGTATTAATAATATTATTCGTGCTGGTTGTGAAGTTATTATCAGCTAAATCGCCATAATGATAATCTATTATCAGTTTAAACCCGTATTTTCGGCAAAGCTCCCACGCTGCATCTACGCGGGAGAGTACACTATTGAGGTTGATGTTATTTTGTTCAAAATATCTGAAAGCTACCGGTAGCCTGATACTCTTAAAACCTAAGGTTTTAAGTAATTTCAGGTCGGCCTCCTTTAAGCCGTCAATCTGCAAAACATCCTTGTTCCAGGTTTGTTCCAACCACGATACGCTGATGCCGTTATCAAGCGATTTCGCGCGGTTAAAAGCTATTTGCCTGCCGGGCGGAAATGTTGGACTGCTTTTTGCATTTTGCCACAATAAGGCCATTATGAATAGCATGATCAGCGTTGCAGCCGGGGGATGTAATGACCGGGTTTTATAATTAAATTTTTTCATCTATATTTCATCCGTAGAAGCTGTTAACTGATCTTTACCCTAATCTAAACAATAGTACTAATGTTTGTTCAAATAACTAAAGAAGAGTTTTCAAAAGAAGTAAATAAGAAGGCCTGGTACCAAACCAATAATATTATCTGGACTATTATTTTTCTTTACCCTATATTTAGTATTATTGATTTCATCTACTCGCCCGATATCTGGATCCAGTTCCTTATCGTGCGTATCATCACCGTGCTGGTGATACTGGGTTTATACACCTTTTTCCAAAACCGCAAGTACGATTACCGGGTACTGCTCCATATCAGCTTTTTCCTGCTCTCGGTAATATCAGCCCTGCTTTGTAATATTGTAAACGATCAACGGCTCACTATTTATTTCCTTACCTATTCGGTCATCATCCTGTTTTTTAACCTGCAGGTGTTTTGGGAGCCTATCAACTCGGTGATACAAGGCTTGATCGCCATTATGCTGCTGGCCATTTTCTTCAACGCGCTAAGCAATTACAATCTGGACCTGGTAGTTAATAACGGCGGGCAATACTTTGTTATTATCCTGTTCATCTCGTGCCTGATCCCCAATGCCCGTTACAAGGTGATCGAACGTGATGTGCGTTCGCAGATCCTGATCGAAAAATCGAACGAGCAGCTGAAGATCCAAAACCACGATATCGCCGAAAAAAACGGCATCATCGATATGCAGTACGACCGCCTGCGCAAGCTGGACGAGCAAAAGAACAGCTTTATCAATATTGCCGGCCACGACCTGAAGAACCTGATCGGTTCGGTTATTATGAGTAATAACATGGTGAAGGAAGAGGATTACCGCTTAAGTTCAGATCAGCGCGAGTTTGTGCAATACATTGGCGAATCGGCCGATAAGATGCAGTACATGCTGAATAAGCTGATGGACGTGAAGGAGATCGAATCGCCGGAGTTGAAGTTTAACCTGGAGATATTTGATATTAATGCCGAGGTGCAAAACGTGTTTAAGGGCCTGGTTGAAACCGCGCTGATGAAGAACATTCACCTGGTAGATAATATCCTGAAGCTGCCGCTTAATGTGAAACTAGACAAGGTATTTACCGGGCAGATCTTCCAGAACATCCTTTCAAACAGTATCAAATTTTCGCAAACCAATAATAACATTAAGGTGGTAACCAGCCTGCAGCGCCAGCGCTTTGTATTTGAAGTGATTGATGAAGGCGTGGCCATTGGGCAGGAAGAACTGGATATGATGTTCAACAAGCTAAAAACACTTAACGATGCCTCGGGCCATATGGAAAGCAGGCTGGGTTTGGGTTTATCGATAGCTAAGCTGATGACCCGCGAACTGGGTGGCGAACTTACCTATAAGAGCGACGAGAACGGTAATTATTTCAGAGTAGAGTTTTACGTAATCAACTAATTAATTTTCACATAAACCAGATGAACAGATTTTTAACCTTTTTGGCATTTATACTCCTCCTGTCAAAATTGCCGGCATCGGCACAAGTGATATCATCATTTAAATCGTACGGGCACGATGATGAGGCTATTAATGGCATGAGCGGCTCTACGGCTTTCTTCTTTAAGATCGATCCGCTGGTAGAGATGCAGGGAAGCAAGCTGGTGATTTACTTTGAGCCATCGCGCGCGCTGGTTTTCAATAACTCGTTTGTTAACGTTATTGTGGCCGATAAACCGGTATATAGCGGCAGGTTAACAAAGGATTCGATCCAAAAAGTAACGGTCGACCTTACCCGTAACGACCTGTCTAACGATGGCAAATACCTGAAGGTGCAGGTAAAAACCCTGCTGAACATCTCGGATGATAAATGCCGCGACCTGGATAACCCGGCTATGTGGATCAAGATAAAGGGCTATTCATACCTGTCGTTAAACCGTAATACCAAAAATTTCTTCACCAATATTAATATCGCCAATTGTTTCGATTCAAAAAGGGCTATTGTTTACCCGGTTAACCCAACGCTGAAAGATTTGAAAGCGGTGGCCTGGGCTTACGCCAGGATGAAGAAGACCGATATTAAAAACATACAGGTTTTTGAAGCTGATAAAGTGCCGGATACCGTGCGCAATTACATTATGGTTGGCGATTATAACAAAATGCCTGCCGCGCAACGCGCGCTGATAAAGGTATCGCCGCAGCCAAACCAGGGTTTGTTTTACCTGAGCAAACGCGTGCTGAACGTTACCGATAGCGTTATTAAAATGCAGGATGTAAGAGGCCACCTGGTAGCTGTGCGCACCATTGAAAACCTGACGGTACCGGGCGAAATATTATTTGTTACCGGTGCCGGCGATGAGGGTTACGAAAAAACCATCACCGCGCTGGGTAACATGAACATCCTTAACTCAACCTTTGGCGATTACCTGCTGATAGACCATGCCGAGAATACTTTCTTTAAAACCATCGATGCTAACCGCTCTAAACTTACCCTGAAGCAAATTGGTGGCGTAACCAACTTTATGTCGGGTATCGGTTCGTTAAAAAGTTCGTATAACTTTAAGAACAGCGATTTTAGCTTTACGCCCAAAGAGGTGGAGATCAGCATTACGGCCAACTATAGCAGCCTTAATGCTAACGACCGCGGCTTCTTTAATATCTATCTGAACGGTATGCTGATCAACAGCGAAAAGCTGGATGCATCGGGCAAGCTGAAAACATCGGTTACTATTAACCGTTACCAGCACCACAAATACAATACGCTTGAAGCCGAGTTTCGCTTTTACCCAAGCAGCGGTAACTGTATGAACAGCTTTACCAACTTCTTTGCCGAGATAGATGTTGATAAATCGTATCTGGAATCGAAAAACCCGTTCATCACCAACGACCTGAGCTTCTACCAATATCCGGAAGCGTTTAACTCCGGATCGACCCGTATTGTGGTGAGCAAGGATTTTGCTAAATACGCTGCCGCCGCGATGGGCGAGGTGGTTTACGAGTTGAATAACAACATCAACGCTAACAATTTCCCGGTATTTGAATATTCAACCGATATCAGCACCAGCGATATTAAAAAGTATAATATCATTGCCCTGTTGCAGCGCAATGATAAATTGCTGGGCGAATTTCCGGATGCGCCGATAAAATTTAACGAGAAGTTCCGCCTGTATAATAACGATAATAACCAGGTGGTATACTCCCTGTCCGACTCGACCTCCAACGGTTTGGCGCAGATATTTTATGGCCGCGCCAATAATGCCACCATGGTGATGACCGCTACCGGCACACACCTTGCCGACGCGTTCCTGTCGGTATCAAAATCAATCACCGAGCAGTTGTCGACCCTTTCGAGCAACGTTTGTATATCTGATGTTAACGGTAATAAATACCTGTTCAACATCAGCAAATCGAGCGAGAACCTGGAGTATGTGGATACCAAGAGCGCGCTGTCGCGTTTTTGGGAAAGCTACAACCTGTACATCCTGTTGGGTATATTGATATTGATATTGTTGTCATTCCTGTACGTACGTTCAAGGGTACAACGCTCGCAGGATATTGTTAACGACTAATACCCGCATTTAAATTATCAAACAACATTCCCCGTTCACAGGCGGGGAATGTTGATATAAATTCATCCCATTTTTATCCGGTCAGCATCAAATGAGTTTAGCTATCCCCGAAATACTGGTTAACGATAAGTTTATCACTTCGGCTGAAAGGGAAAAAATATTCGAGATATCTAAAAGTGTAGGCCAGTCGTTTATAAAGGTGGCGCTTAACTTTGGTTACATATCACGCAAAAACTACGAGCGCTCGATGATCAATGCCGGGTATCCTTTTCAAAAGATCAGGCAGGAGGAGTTTGACCGGGATGTGCTGGACAAAATAGACCTGAAATTTGCCGATGAGCACCTGGCGATGCCCTTGCGTATAGAAGACGACCGGGTAGTAACCATTATGGCCGACCCGACCGACGAGCTTTTTCTTGATTTTATCCGTTTTACGTTTGATAAAGAGCCACTGGTTATTGTAGCATCCGACCTGGATATTATTTGGCTGAGCCATAAACTGCTGGGCGAAAAATATGTGAAGTCGGCCGTATTCGAGTTACTGAACCGCGACCCGGGCAACTCGGCCATCATCACTTTTACCGCGCCGCAGCTCATCTTTATCTTCAGTTTACTGGCACTTACGGTTGTGGGCCTGTTTCTGAATTTTAAGATCGTATCCATTATTATTAATGTGATACTTAGTTCGTTTTTCCTGGTGGCTATCGTATTCAAGCTTTTCCTGGCGCTGGTGGGTTCCCGTTTTGAACTTTTCCAGGCGGTTACCCGCGAGGAAGTGCGCGAGGTGGTAGAAGAAGAGTTGCCCACCTACACCATCCACCTGCCGGTTTATAAAGAAGATAAGCTGATAAAAAAACTGATATGGAACCTGCAGAGTTTAGATTATCCCCGCGAAAAGCTGGATATTAAACTGCTGATAGAAGAGGATGACGACAAGACCCTGAACGCCGTGCGCGACCTGGATTTCCCCGCCATCTTCGAGGTAATTGTAGTGCCGTTCCATATGCCTAAAACCAAGCCTAAGGCTTGTAATTACGGGCTGCACTTTTCGCGCGGAAAGTTCCTTACCATTTACGATGCCGAGGACATTCCCGATACCGATCAGTTGAAAAAAGTGGTGGCCTTGTTCAATAAGCTGCCTTCAAACTATATCTGCGTGCAAAGCGCGCTAAATTACTTTAACCGTGGCGAGAACTTTCTTACACGTATGTTCACGCTGGAGTATTCGTATTGGTTTGATTATATGTTGCCCGGATTGGATACGCTGGATATCCCCATCCCGCTTGGTGGCACCAGCAACCACTTTAAAATGGCCAACCTGATAGAATTGGGCGCCTGGGACCCATTCAACGTAACCGAAGATGCCGACCTTGGCCTGCGGGCATATTCAAAAGGATATAAGGTGGCCATTATCAACTCCACTACTTACGAAGAAGCCAATAACGATTTCTTTAACTGGATCCGCCAGCGCTCGCGCTGGATAAAGGGCTATATGCAAACCTACCTGGTGCACATGCGCAGCCCGCGCAAACTGCTGAAGAAAGTAGGGTGGAGGGGTTTCCTTGGCTTTAACTTTTTTATTGGCGCTACGCCGGTTACCTTTTTGGTTTACCCGCTATTGCTGGGCGTGTTTTTAGCCTACGTGATATTCGATCTGGAAGGCATCCGCGAGATCTTCCCGGATTGGGTATTGTTCATGTCGATATTTAACCTGATGGTGGGCAATATCCTGATGATATATGTAAACATGATGGCGGTATTTAAACGCCGTTATTACGAGCTGATCTTATTTGCCATCGCCAACCCAATTTACTGGCTGATGCACTCCATATCAGCATATAAGGGGCTATACCAATTGGTAGTGAACCCGTTTTACTGGGAGAAGACCAACCATGGTTTAAGTAAGGTAAATAACCCAACAAATGTTGTTAAATGAGAATTTCAAGAGCGCTTTTTTTACTCATTCTAACCATAGTATTAAGTATATACTATATCGTTTGCGCGTTATATCTTAACAACCTGGGTTACTATAACCAGGAGTCGCTTTTTTATATCGAAAAGGCCAAGATCGTATTCGAGGGCATTGGCGACCGACTGAAGGTGATGGGTTTAACATCGCCTATTTTCCCTTTCTACAGCACATTTCTGTTCACGGCCATCAGCTATAACCTGGCGCCCATACTGGCATCGGCAGTAGGTACGGCCCTGTTGTTCAATATTATGGCCAACACGCTGATGAAGCGTGTAAAGGATGATTTTTATATCGGCCTGCTGCTTATTGTATTTATGTTGCACCCCGGCTTGCTGTACGCGGCCTGCTCGGGTAAATCGATCTATATGGTTTTGGTATTCTTCTTTATGTTTTATTTAAACATATTTAAGTTTTATACCTCCAACACCACGTTCCACGTATCCATTGCCAGTATTTGCCTGGTGGTGCTGGTTTTTTGCGATTATAAATTCATCTGGCTTACGCTCTTCTTTTTGCCGCTGGTGCTGGCCATATCCATCCAAAGCTTAAACCTTAGCGAAAAGGAATCGGTGTTTCGCCTGTTTACCAGTTTTAATAACCCATCGCTACGGCGCAAGCTCATCAACAAAACCTTCGCGCTGTATATCATCATTTTTATCTTACCGCTGGTATCGGTACTGATCTACAAGATGCTGAACCTTACCCACGCGGCCGATCTGAACTACTTTATCGATAGCCCCTACGCCACCTGGAGCGTACTGGCCGAAAAGATAGACTACAACATTTTGCTGGATACCACTACGCATCATAAGCTTCCCGAGGCTTCTATCATTATATCGTTAAGGGTAATACTTTTTTGCCCGCTGATGTTGGTGGCCATTTATCTTTTCAGGCAAAAAACGCACCAGATACTTACCCTGGTTACCCCGCTGGCCTTTGTAGAATTTTTAAGGATAAAGTATGATAAGGTATACCTTACACAACAGTATTACCTGATATTTTTAATACTGGCATTGCTTTGCGTAATATTCAGGGCCAGCACGGTTAAAAACCAAACTAATTTTAAAATATTGCTGCTGGTGATCGTAGCCCTACAGATATATACCGGTTATGCCTTCCTTGATAAATCGTACATTAAAGAAGAGCAGAACTTTGTAAACGTGTTGCTGAAAAAAGAGGTGCCTGCCGGCCAGGAGAATAACCAGGATATTGCCAATTACATTAACGCCCTGCCGGGTAACCCGCAATTGCTGATGGACGATGCCGTAGCCTATCCCATCAGCGCCTTTATTACCAATGTGCGCGGGCTGATCATGCCTTACCAGGTTACCTTTTTAAGCGCTGTAGAAAACCCCGGAAAGTATTGCAATTATATATTGGTAGCCAGCGATAAAAATCCGGCTAACGGTTATACGCAGCTTACCCCAAAATACCTGCAGATCCTCCGTAATGCGGATAACCGCTTATCGCTCGAAAAGAAATTTGAAACGGATGACTGGATCTTGTATAAAATAGAGGTACATTGATGGGTTGGAGATTCGGCGGCATTACTTAACTTCTAATCAACAGATCTCCGTTTAGTAATACTCCATCTCGTAGGTGAGTGCTGATAGCATCACTCCGTTTAAAACTTCCGTTAGCTTAATTAAATAGCCTTTATCATCGTACACATAGGTAAACTCATTTGTCATGGGCATTTTTGTTAGCGCGTTGGGCGAAGTAGTGTAATACCCTTTGCCTAATTTATAAGGATCATTTGCCTTAACCGTTACTTTAGTAAGAAGTTTACCGGTGTACTGAAACGTGGTTTGCCGGTATAAGGTATCTTCTTTTGATACCATGGAACTTATCCGGCCATTATCATCATAAGTATAGTTTATCGAAATATATTTTTTCGGGTCGGATGGATCTATATCCCTTTCGGCTATCAGTTTGTCTTTATCGTAAGTATAAAAAAAGGAAGCCACGGTGTCGGTTTTGCCGGGCCTGAAAAAGTAATCTGTAGCTGTAATTACATGATGATTGTTATCGTAGCTGAATTTAACGGCATTATAAGTAGGGCTATAAGGCGATCTTACTTCCGCCCAAACCAGGTCTTTTTGATCATACCGGTAGGTTTTGGTCGCGTATACTTTATGCTTCAAAAAGTCCTGTCTTTTTAAAAGCAGGCCATCGGCGTTGTATTCAAAACGTGCGTTATTGATGCTAAGGGTATCGCCTTTTAATGTAGTTGCACTTTCAGTAAATAGCGGCGGCTCATCGCCAGGCCCTCTGTATACGGTTTTGTGAACAGTTATCGATTTATCCTTTCCCTCGGTACGCCAGATACTCATGTTTTGGCCGGGATAATATTCATAGCTTACATCGGGCGTTTTCTTTCCGGAAGTGTAGGAGATCCCTGTTGTCCGGCCCAAGATATCATAGAATTCGGTACTGAAAAAGTCCTTCCTGCCACCACGCTCTTTAATAAAGGTACGTTGTTTGACAGATTTGTTACTGGTATTACCGGTGTATGTCGTAACATTATATGGCTGTGGTTCAGGCATAATATCTAACACGGCATGAGCAAAGGCACCTATAGATAAAAAGAGCGATAAGCAGAAAAGGATCAATTTTTTTGATAGCATGACAGGTGTGATAATGATGGCCCCAATATTAAGCTATATTTTATCAAATCCCTGCTTTTGCTAAAATTTATATGGATAAAAAGCAGGGTGGCCGGATACAATATCCGTTCCTGATTTTTAAGAAACCGGTGAGAGTTTTTCTAACAATAGCATATAAATGCCGTTGTAAACATCCTCGCCAACCTCTTCCTGCGATATTACATATTGTACCGCTTCCTTCTCCTTTAGATATAAGAGCAAATGATATAGCTTATGAACTTTAAGGGGCTCAAAATCGTCCCAGGTGTGCGTCATGATCGTTTCATCATCCTGGTAGATGATGCCCTGCTGATTAAAAGTGTAAGTATAAATGCCCGAACCTGCTTCCATCCGGTCGGCCTGCGTTTCGGCACGATTAAAAACATTACGGTGCACCTTGCGTACCTGCCTGAAGCGTAATGAAATGGATATCAGCATGCAGATGCCGATAATGGTGGTAAGCGGTAAGCCGCCTTTAAGATCGATGATCAGCCCGGTGATCAATACCACAGCCGTTACCACTATATAAATAATATAACTGGGCGAAACTTCCTTATACATCAAATCCCATATTACCTGCTGATTGTTTAGGTAGGCCTGTCGGTTAAAAGGGATGCGTACTACTTTATCCTGCATAAGCAAGGTTAAGTAAATGGCAATAAAAAGTCAAGGGGGTGAACGGACTTTTTAGTTTGATTTTTGATTTCCCCTTACCGCCCATCCAGGCGTCCACGCCTGGAGGCATCCTGATGTAAGCGTCCACGCTCATGATTTTTGAAAATTAAGCGTGGACGCTTAATCAGGAAATTGCGTCAAGCGTCCACGCTTGACGCGGCGGATTAGTTATTATGACTTCAGTCCAGACTGAAGCCATAATAGTTTTGAGAGGGAGGACTACATATTCCTTCTGTACTGCCCGCCCACTTCGTAAAGCGCGTGCGAGATCTGCCCCAGCGAACAGTATTTACAAACCTCCATCAACTCATCAAAAATATTTTTGCCGGCAATGGCTGTCTGCTGTAATTCGGCAAGCATTTGTGGCGTTTTGCCCTTATTGCGCTTTTGGAATTGTTCAAGCGCCGAGATCTGGAATTGCTTTTCCTCTTCGGTAGCGCGTATTACTTCAGATGGCGTTATAGTTGGCGATCCTTTCTTATTCAGGAATGTGTTTACGCCGATGATCGGGAACTCGCCGGTATGCTTCAGCGTCTCGTAATACAATGATTCTTCCTGGATCTTGCCGCGTTGGTACATGGTTTCCATAGCACCCAACACGCCGCCACGATCGTTTATCCGCTTAAACTCGGCCATAACGGCTTCTTCTACCAGGTCGGTCAGTTCTTCGATAATAAACGCGCCTTGCAGCGGGTTCTCGTTCTTAGCCAAGCCTAACTCGCGGTTAATGATCAATTGGATAGCCATTGCCCTGCGCACCGATTCTTCGGTAGGGGTGGTGATAGCCTCATCGTAAGCGTTGGTGTGCAGCGAGTTGCAGTTGTCGTAAATGGCATACAAGGCCTGCAGCGTGGTACGGATGTCGTTAAAATCTATCTCCTGCGCGTGTAGCGAACGACCGCTGGTTTGGATATGATATTTTAGCTTCTGCGAACGTTCGCCGCCCTTGTATTTATTCTTCATGGCCTTGGCCCAGATGCGGCGCGCCACACGACCGATCACCGCATATTCCGGATCGATACCGTTGCTGAAGAAGAACGACAGGTTAGGCGCAAAGTCGTCGATATGCATACCACGACTTAAATAGTATTCTACATAAGTGAAACCGTTACTCAGCGTAAAGGCCAGTTGTGTGATGGGGTTAGCGCCTGCCTCGGCGATGTGATAGCCGGAGATGGATACCGAATAGAAGTTACGGACTTTTTTATCGATAAAATACTGCTGCATATCACCCATCATGCGCAGGGCAAATTCAGTACTGAAGATACAGGTGTTTTGCGCCTGGTCTTCCTTTAAAATATCAGCCTGCACGGTACCGCGTACCGATGATATAGCATAAGCTTTAATTTTTTCGTAAACATCGGCCGGTAGCACCTGGTCGCCGGTAAGGCCTAAAAGCATCAGGCCGAGGCCGTTGTTGCCTTCGGGGAGGGTAGGAGAAGCCTCACCCAAACCCTCTCCAGGGGAGAGGGCTTTAGAAGTTGTATCGCTAATGCCTCCCTCTCCTTTGGAGAGGGCCGGAGTGAGGCTCCTATCTGGGTGCGCTTCCAATTTCGCCTTAATATTCCGGATAACCGCCCCAGTATTTTTTACTACTTCATCATTGGTAAAGCGAATAACATCAAAACCCTCTTCATTTAAAATTAATGTTCTGATCTCGTCTTGCTCAGTAGTTAGGTTATGATAACCTCCGTCTACCTCAATGATCAGTCCCTTGCTCAAACAAACAAAGTCAGCAATAAAGCCATTGATCGCGTGTTGTCTTCTTATCTTATATCCTGTTTGTTTATCTCTTAAATGTTGCCATAAAATATTCTCGGCTTCAGTTAGGTTTTGTCTGTTTAGCCTTGAATTAGCTTTTAAAGTCTCCCATAATTGTGGGTTGGCCGTAGCGTAGCCTCTTCGTGTAGGAGCCTCACCCAAACCCTCTCCAAAGGAGAGGGCTTCAGAAGCTGTGCCTCCCTCTCCTTTGGAGAGGGCCGGGGTGAGGCCTTGATACCGCGGCCGTTCCAAACCCTTATCATCATATACTTCCTTAAACTTGGCCTCCACTAAATGCTCCAGCTTATGTTCGGTGATATATTTTTCGCATTGCTGGTCTATAGCGGCATTCATAAAGAAGCCCAACAGCATAGGCGCGGGGCCATTGATGGTCATGGATACGGATGTACTGGCATGGCACAAATCGAAGCCTGAATACAACTTTTTGGCATCATCCAGTGTAGCGATACTTACGCCCGAGTTACCTATTTTACCGTAAATGTCCGGACGAATATGCGGGTCTTCGCCATAAAGCGTAACCGAATCGAACGCGGTAGATAAACGGTGCGCCGGCTGACCAAGCGATACATAGTGGAAGCGCTTATTGGTACGCTCGGGGCCGCCCTCGCCGGCAAACATGCGGGTAGGGTCTTCCCCTTCACGCTTTAGCGGGAATACACCCGCGGTGTACGGGAATTCTCCGGGCAGGTTTTCGGTTAATAGCCAGCGTAAAATATCGCCCCAGGCGGTATAGCGTGGCAGGGATATTTTAGGGATGCGCAGTTGCGATAACGAAGTGGTAGTTAATGGCTGGCGGATCTCCTTATCGCGCACACGATAAATAAACTCATCGGCCTGGTACTGTTTTACTACTTCAGGCCATTTCTTCAGCAGCGTTTTACATTCAGGATGTAATCTGTTTTCCAGTTTCTCACGTAGAGACGCAATACCTTGTGTCTCTTTAATCGTAATATCTTCATTATCGGGATACACAAAGTATTGTGTCTCTACATCGTTATCGCTTAATAATTTAAGTGTGCCTTCTACCTGGAATAGCGCTTGCGCAATTTTGCATTGTTCATCTACCCACTGATTGTAAGCCACGCTGCTCTCGGCTATTTCGGCCAGGTAGCGGGTACGGTCGGGTGGGATGATGTAGATCTTTTCCGATTCGCCTTCGTGGTGTTCGGCGCCTTTGGTCAGGTCAACGCCGGTTTTATCTTTTATTACCCGCATCAGGTTAGCAAACAGGGTGTTCATACCCGGGTCGTTAAACTGCGATGCCATGGTGGCAAATACCGGCAAGCTGGCATCATCGGCGCTGAACAACTGGTGGTTGCGTTTATATTGCTTGCGCACATCGCGGATAGCATCCAGCGCGCCGCGTTTGTCGCTTTTATTAATGGCTACCATATCGGCAAAATCCAGCATGTCTATTTTTTCCAACTGGGTGGCTGCGCCAAATTCGGGCGTCATAACATACATGGATACATCGCAGTAATCGGTGATCATGGTATCCGACTGCCCAATACCCGATGTTTCCACAATGATCAAATCGTAACCCGCCGCTTTACAGATATCTATCGATTCCTGCACGTATTTGCTCAGCGCCAGGTTAGCCTGCCGCGTAGCGAGCGATCGCATGTAAACGCGCGGGTTATTAATAGCGTTCATACGGATCCGGTCGCCCAGTAAGGCGCCGCCTGTTTTACGCTTGCTCGGGTCGACAGAAATAATAGCCAGCGTTTTGCCGCTCTGCCC